>CP155570.1:300000-600000 GCA_041428575.1 Sporomusaceae bacterium ACPt | reverse complement strand
TCATCAGCTTATCCCCCTCAAAACCATTTGATCCAGACGGCCACCCGGCGGAACCATCGGCAACACATCCTCGGTATCGGACACCAGTACTTCAACAAGTACCGGACCATCCATCTGCAACGCTTTTTCCAGTACCGGCGTCAGTTCTTCGGGTTTGGTCACGCGTAGCCCAGTAACCCCCATCGCTTCGGCAAGTTTGACAAAGTCTGTTGATCCTTTTGTGGTGGAATGGGAATAACGTTGCCCGTAAAACAGCCGTTGCCATTGGCTGATCATCCCCAGAACCTGATTATTCAATACAATAATCTTTATGGGTAGTCCGTTATCAGCCGCCGTTGCAAGTTCCTGACAATTCATCATAATACTGCCGTCTCCGGTAAATAAGACAACTTTTTTTTCTGGTAAGCTCAGTTGAGCGCCAATAGCTGCCGGCAAACCATATCCCATTGTTCCCAGGCCGCCCGAAGTAAGAAATGAGCGTTGTTTCCGGAAGTTATAGAATTGCGCAGTCCACATCTGATGCTGACCGACATCTGTTACAATGACCGCGTCTCCTTGGGTAAGCTCACTCACCTTCTCAATGACTGCCTGGGGCATAATACTTTCCGGCGATGATTCATAGGAGAGCGGCTTTTCCTGTTTCCAGGCCTGTACAGTTTCCGTCCACGCCGCAACTTTACTTTTCCATTGCTCCTGGCTACGTACAGCCGCTTTTTCACACAAAAGCGGCAAAGACCACCTCAAATCTCCGACCACCCGCAAATCAGCGCGGACATTTTTATTGACCTCTGCCGGATCAATATCAAAATGGATTATTTTGGCTTTGGTAGCAAATTCTTTCACCAAACTTGTTACCCGGTCGTCAAACCGGACTCCGATCCCTAATAACAGGTCACACTCAACAGTAGCCATATTGGCGGCATAAGTCCCGTGCATCCCGACCATTCCGAGATGTTGGGGAGCATCGCAAGGTATGCAGCCTAATCCCATCAGACTTGAGATTACAGGAATGCCTGTCATATTGATAAAATTGCGTAATGCTCCGGACATATCCGAAAGATTCACGCCGCCACCCACGAAAATCAATGGCTTTTGGGCCTGTTCCAGCGCTTGAATCGCCAAATCCACAGCTTCCGGATCGCCGGCAAACAAAGGAGAATACCCTCTTAGCCTAACAGTCTCAGGATATTGATAATCCAGCGCAGCATTGAAAACATCTTTGGAAATATCAATAACCACGGGCCCTGGCCGTCCGGTACGGGCAATATAAAAAGCCTCCTTCATTACCCGGGGCAGATCCTGTACTTTCTTGACCAGGTAGTTATGTTTGGTGATAGGTGTGGTAATGCCGCAGATATCCGCTTCCTGAAAGGAGTCCTTCCCGATCATGGATACTCCCACCTGGCCGGTAATCGCCACCAAAGGGACAGAGTCCATATAAGCAGTGGCAATGCCGGTGATCAGGTTGGTAGCTCCCGGGCCTGATGTGGCAAAACAAACTCCTGTCTTGCCTGTTGCCCGTGCATAGCCGTCCGCAGCATGTACCGCCCCCTGCTCGTGACGCGTTAAAATATGGGGAAATTTGGTTTTATATAATGCGTCATAAAGCGTTAAGACCGATCCTCCCGGGTAACCAAATACAACCTCCACCCCTTCATTTTTCAAACATTCAATTACCGCTTCAGCTCCCAACATCCTCAAAACAGGTCGCCCTCCTTTGCTTTCTGGCACAGTTATTATACAAAATCAGTACATAAGGCCGATTAAAATAAAAAACCTCTGTCCCCTGTTTATAAGGGACGGAGGTTAATCCGCGATACCACCCAAATTACTACGGTTACAACCATAGTCGCTCATAGGTACAGAGATGTAACACTCGATACCTCGCACGCAATAACGGGCGGCAATTCCTCAAAAGAAGCCCGGCGCAGCCTACTACAATTCAGCGCGCAACTCACGGATGATTTTCATTATATTCAATATTACTGGCTCACACCATTCCCAGCTCGCTGCAAAATATCCCGAATATAATTACTCTTCCGCTCATTGTCTTTTTACTATATATATGTTCATAATATTACAAAAAAAACCTGTCGCTGTCAACAATATTTCATGAAAATAATTAGGCGTCAACCTCGAAATTTCAGCATCCCTCCTGTTACTGAAAGAACACGCTATCACCATACTGTATAGTATCCAATAAAGATTTACAGGCGTGTTGTTAGTATAAGCGTAAGTCAAGCGCCAGCGGTGGAGCGTTACTAACAACACGCCTAGAAAAAAATCTTTATTGGATTTCATATGATAAAGAGGGCTTTGGTGCTTCCAATAAGCACCGAAGCCCTCTTTTTTACGGGTTAGACGAAACCGGGGAAGGTTTACAGGCTACCTCTCAGTCTGAAACTAGAGCACTCTGTTTGAGTATGATATTCTGCATTTTTTCCGCTAACCTGGATATTATCTAATGTACACAAATTGTTACTATTAAATGTGCAAGTCTCAACAGTGCATTTTAAACAATCACATGAACCTGAGCTGAGCACGTTGTTTGTCAGTTCAGAGTAATGAAGTCTATTCAAATATGAGCCGCAAGCGGTGTCATAGTCCTTTTTGGCAGAACTGCCAACAATATCAACACAGTTTGCGTAGCATACGCCAGATTTATTATGAGAACAGTTGGTAACTTGACAATCAATTTTTGCCATTGTTAATTCCTCCCTTTTATTTAAAATATCTATCAAGTAAGCCCTTGAAAGCACACCCATGTCTAGCTTCATCTTTACACATCTCATGTACCGTATCATGAATAGCATCTAAATTATGTTGCTTAGCTATTGTTGCCAATTTCTTTTTACCATCACAGGCTCCATACTCTGCCTCCACCCGGGCACTTAAATTAGCTTTGGTGTCAGCCACTACCACCTCACCTAAAATTTCGGCAAATTTAGCGGCATGTTCGGCTTCCTCAAAGGCAATTCTTTTGTACGCTTCTGCCACTTCGGGATATCCTTGTCTATCTGCTTGACGGGACATAGCCAGATACATTCCTACCTCGGTACACTCCCCCATAAAATTAGCCCGTAAACCATCCAAAAGCTCTGCAGGAATATCTTTCACAATTCCGATTCTATGTTCATCTGCCCAAGCCAAGTCTCCAGTCATTTCTTTAAATTTATCTTTGCTGGCTTTACAAACTGGACATTTCTCAGGTGCCTCTTCCCCTTCGTGAACATATCCACATATTGTACAAACAAATTTTTTCACTTGTGTTCCTCCCGACTTGTTAAAATAAAAAGCAACTGTTTACCAAATAGTATTAGATTTTCTTTTATATACAATACTCATTTTTAAGGATACGCTTGGATCATTCCTCAAATTTTTTCCCGGGATTAAGGCTGCCCGGAATGGCCGGTGTATCAACAAAGGAAAAAACGCCCACCCTCGCGGGTGAGCGCCTGTGATAAACACTTCTTACTGTTTTGACTGGCGGTGCCAGTGCCCCGGTTTTTCACTGTCCGTCTGAGCCGGCCCATTGTCTAAAGCATTTTTGGCTGTGGATTGCTTGGCAAAATTATCCACTAATTTACTGGCTACCCGGACGTTGGCCAGTCCGCCGGGACCACCGATACATCCGCCGTAACAAGCCATACCTTCCAGGAAATTTGCTTTCAATCTGCCAGACTGGATCTGGGTAAGAACTTCAGCACAATTTTCAAGACCGGCCGCATTATGGGATATGACAGCGGCTAGCGGCTCAAGACCGGCTACTGCCGCCTGAACGGCTTTGGCCACCCCGCCGGCACAAGCGAAGCCGTTCCCGGTACCGGAAGCCGCTGACTGGAACCCGCTGTCGGCAATAGTATCTATATCAATGCCCTTGCCGGTCAACATGGCCGCCAATTCTTCAAAGGTAAGGGCAAAATCCACCAGATCAGAATGATTGCGGGCTTCTGATTTTTTAGCGATACACGGCCCAATAAAAACGATAACAGCATCAGGATTGTTATTTTTTATGATTTGTGCTGCTGCCAGCATAGGAGAAACAGTAGATGACACCATGTCTTTTAAATCCGGAAAATGTTTTTCTACCATACTAACAAAAGCCGGACAGCAGGATGAGGTCATAAATGGCCGCGACTTCGGCACAGTCTCGAGAAACTCTTTTGCCTCCTTGATGGTTACGATATCGGCGCCGTAGGCTACTTCTATTACCTCATGAAAGCCAAGCTGTTTGATAGCATTGACTAATTGTCCGGGTCTGGTCTTGGCGCCAAAATGTCCGGCAAACGCGGGTGCCAGCATGGCATAAACCTGTTTACCGCTTTTAATTTGCCGGATAACCTGGACTAAGAGAGAGCGGTCGCCAATAGCCCCGAAGGGACAGGCTTCCCGGCAAGCGCCGCACTCGACACATTTTTCATGGTCAATTACGGCTTTGCGATCACCACCGGCTACAATGGCTTTGACAGCGCATACCCGCTCGCAGGGACGGCTAATTTCGATGATGGCTCCGTATTGACAGGATTTTTTGCATAAGCCGCATTCCACACAACGGGTTTTGTCGATATAGGCCCGGTTTTGTACTACCAGGATGGCCTGTTTGGGACAACTGTTTATACAATTGTGAGCCAGACAGTTGCGGCAAGCATCAGTAACCATATATTTATCAATGGGACACTGATCACAAGCCTCCGGTAATACGCTGATAAAAGGCATATCCTCCACCTTACCGGCCAGCGCGCCGGCTGCAGCTTCTTCCTGAGTGACATGCAAAGGTTGACTTAGGGTCAGGTTAATACGTTGACGCAATACTGCTCTTTCTTTATGAACACAACACCGGTATCTGGGTCCGTCCTCAGATACAATAGTGTCCATCATATTTCCGATGTCCTTTTCCAGGCAATCTTCGTAGGCCATTCTTGCGATTTCGGCCAAAACTTTGCTGCGAATCCTGATGACTTCAGTAACTTGAGATATTGCCATAATATAGTTCCTCCTCGTGCCATGAAAGTGGGACGGTATTCAACCCCATTAGTTAATAGTGGGTTATACCTGATATATTCGCTTCTACCAAGCTGATTTCCTGCCACAATAAGCTATTCATCGGCGCTATCTTCCCTAGAGGCACTCAAAGAAACTTTTCAACGTAAATTGGTATAGTTATTACACTACCTAATCCCTATGATTATACCTGCTCCCCAAGTTAATCCCCCTGAAAGCGGCCGCTATGTTCCAAATTATCCCTGCGGCTATTGCATAACCAGCAGCTTGCATAATATGGCATGATTAAAAAACCGGTCAGGACTTAGCCCGGTCAGCTCCTTTAATTTCGCCAGTCTAAATACAAGAGTATTGCGGTGAATAAACAGGGCTTTGGCAGCATTGGACACGTTCAGGTTATTCTCCAGCAGACTTTTGATAGTATTGTGCATATCGTACTTCAAGTCAACTTTTCCGGTTAGCCGGTCTTGTAAATTCTTGAAAGCCAAGCAAGTAGCAACAGCCCCTGGCTCTTTTACCAAGTAGGCCGCCATCACATCAAATTGGTAGATTGATGAAACTCTGTCATCTGACAAGCAATGGTTCAAAACAAATAAGGCCTCATTATAGGAATGGCATAACTGTAATGGCGAGCCTGTTAAACTGCCAATACCGAGGCCAAGAGGTACCTGAGATTCACATTGACTTAACAGCAGTAAAAAATCAGTGCCCCATTGTTCAAATACAGCCGGCTCAGTATCTTCAGAAAAAGACTTGAGCACAACCAGTTGGTTTTCGCCAAAAATGATAACATCCTGTGAATTAATTAGGCCTGATTCTTCGATCAAACGGTTCACATTCTCCCTCTTTCTCGCAAAAACCAGTTCGCGTGATCCATAGTGATTGAAGGCATCTTCGACTGAAAAATGAATGTTTACCACTGCCGCTAGCCGGGGTACTGCCAACTCCAACCGTAGCAAGTTAGCTATTTTTATAATTTGGGAATAGTTATTGCGGGCATTTTCCGATAACAGCAGATGGGCAAATTGCTCCAGCAGGTGTGAGTAAGATTTAAATTCTTCAATTAACAGTTCCCGTTCCAAAATCAATTCAGCAACCATTTTAACCAATTTAGCGGTATCTCTGACCTCGTCAGGGTAACCGGAAACACCCACTACACCAACAATCTGCCCTTCCAATATGATTGGGCAATTTACACCCGGCTGCGCCCCCGGATAACGGTCAAGATCAGTAGGGTAAATTTCTATACATTCACTGCTTTGCAGGACATCTATGGCCCCTTGGTGGCATGTGTTGATTCTGTTTTTTTGACCCGAGCCGATGATTTTACCTGCACTATCCATAATATTTATATTTTGTTGAACTATCGGCGTTATTTTATCAACAATCTGCTGTGCTAACTCGTTATTTATAATCATACTCTGACCCCTACACATACTTAATTGTCTATATTATATAATATAGCACAGGCAACGCACGAGGACTTTTACATATTCATTATGCAAAATTACCAATATTTTATCTTTGAAGTCGGTTCCTTTTGTAAGTTCGGATAATTGAGAATTTGTTTTTTACATGCGAAAATGAAATTATATGAACCAATAAAGATTTTTTTCTAGGCGTGTTGTTAGTAACGCTCCACCGCTGGCGCTTGACTTACGCTTATACTAACAACACGCCTGTACATCTTTATTGGATACTATATAGTTAAAAGCTAAGTATAATATGCTTGAGTAAAGGACGTGGAAATAATGATTTTCGTAGTTGCTCCAGATTCATTTAAAGGCAGTCTGTCGGCTGTTGCGGTAGCCAATGCCATGGAACAAGGTATTCTCTCAATTTTTCCGGAAGCCCAAGTACGAAAAGTCCCAATAGCCGATGGTGGAGAAGGCACTGTTGAAGCGCTGGTAACGGCAACAGGCGGCCAAATGATTTCGGAAAGAGTATTAGGTCCTTTAGGCACTCCGGTTCAAGCATTCTGGGGTATTCTCGGCGACGGCGAGACAGCAGTCATCGAGATGGCTGCCGCTTCCGGTCTTACCCTTGTACCGCCGGATCAACGTAATCCGCGTCATACTACAACCTACGGTACTGGACAATTAATGAAAGCCGCATTAAATCAGGGAATTCGTAAACTCGTCATCGGGATTGGCGGCAGTGCGACCAACGATGGAGGAGTAGGCATGGCCCAGGCTTTGGGTATAAAATTTCTGGATGCTGCAGGTAAGGAACTGCCTTTTGGAGGCTCAGCCCTATCAAATCTGTCAACGATAGATATGACAGATGCTGATCCCCGGTTGGCCGAAGCCACCATTCTGGTCGCCTGCGATGTAGATAACCCACTGTGCGGAGAAAAAGGAGCATCTGCAGTATATGGCCCGCAAAAAGGCGCCACACGGGAAATGATAACTGAACTGGATGCCGCCCTAAATCATTATGCCCGTATAGCCTGTGAAATCACAGGGAAAGACATTGCTAATCACCCTGGTGCCGGAGCGGCCGGAGGATTGGGAGCCGGTTTATTGTTCTTCACCAACGCCCAATTGAAACCTGGCGTAGAAATTGTACTGAATGCAACCAATTTTGCCGACATTGTTAAACAAGCTGATTTATTAATTACCGGTGAAGGCTGTACCGATTTTCAAACAGCTTTCGGTAAGGCTCCGGTAGGTGTAGCTAAAATCGCCAAACAGGCTAATGTTCCTACTGTTTGCCTGTCGGGTGGATTGGGCAATGGCTACCAAAGCGTTACCCAGCACGGCATTGACGCTCTCATGAGCATTGTTCCCAGACCTATGACACTGAATGAATGTATTGAATCAGCCGCAGATTTAATTCGAGAGGCTACTTCCAGACTTTGCCGGCTAATAGCAGTTGGCAGAAGCTTGTCTCCAAATAAATGAGTTTGGCCCCCTTTTGCAAGGGGGCATAATAAAGTTTGGGCAGTACCAAGCTAGACCTCCATTGGTCGAAATACCGGGGACATCCTTTGGATACCGCAAGAATTAAACGGGTTTTTGATACCACGATGAAATATCATCGTCTGTTTAAATTTAATGTCATTGCCTGTTATAAACCATCTGAATACCGTAAAACAAACTTCCGTCAAATGTATTATTCAAAGCTGCCGGAACGAATTTTGTACGGTCTTTTGCGAGGGTACGGAAAAGGAATTAGCCTGGAAACAGAAATTAAAATTGAGCGGGCCACGGAATACGAAGCGGTAGCGCTGCATAAAATCGTGAAAGACCAATTAAATCTTCAATCCTTGTACCGTGGCGAACAATTTCACGTAACTGACAGTAAACTGATACCAAAAAGAGAAGAAATCGGCTTAGAACTTACTGACCTTATTCTGGGCATGGTGAGAACCGTCATCCTAAACGCGACAAAAGAAGATACCAAAGGAACCCAGGCCGGCAATCAATTTGTGACCGACCTATTGAATACCAGTCCTGCCTCTCACGAATTTATGTCAGGCATTAAATATTTTGAGTGGATGAGTACCCTGCCAACATCACGCCCGCTCCGCGTCAGTCCGTGCGGCGTTCAGAGGCTACCGCCTTTCGCGCATGGCGGCCATCCGATAAAAGCTGTCTTATGTAACCACGCCGAAAGGAAAGGCCCTCTGCAAAACGCAGAGAGCCTTTTATATCCTGTCATCGTGCCTGTCATGGCCCGCCAAAGTGCGCGGCAGTCCATCGCCTGTTACATAAGGAATGTTCCATCCGACGTCCGCCATTAGCCTGCGGCAGCAAGGACGAAACCCTATCCCATTTGCACCTTCAGGCTTGGGTCAGTTTCGCAACTATCAATAATGGCGTTATACGCCTCAATTAATCTTTCAACAGTAACCCGGCGTTCCGTCGCCTTAAAATGGCTTAGTTCATAGACGTTGGTTGAGATAAATTGTTCAAAGTCCCATATGTCAACGCGACCTTCCAAGCCATTGTCCGCCGCCAATGCTTCGGCGGAGACAAGGCGCTGATAGATCGTAATAATAATCGGCCTGAGCCCGGCTTCCAGATTTTTCCTGCATTTTTGCATCAGCGCTTCACCCGGCGCAGTAGTGCAGTGAATAACTACATCATCCAAAAGAAAGTCTCCACTTCTGGCGGTAGGGGAATCCGCAACGGACGCTCCGTGAAATGCAAGCGACCCCTGCGGCAAAACTATGGACAATTTGGCTCCCGCAAGATGCTGCAGCACCGTTCCCATGTAAGTAGTGCCGGGGCTTTCTTTTTGCCTGGCTTCCGCCTGAAGAAGCAGATCCCGCACGACAGCTCGCAGTGATCTGCTTGTATCGTATCGTAGAGTAAAGGGGCGGGAATTGAAATAGTCCCGTATACGGTCGATCCACCAACTTTCTATCGCTGCAGTATCCGCCAAATGTGCAGAATGCAGCCCATTCAGAAATTCAACAAACACCGTCATTAATCCTAAACTGCCCCTGCTGGTGCGTCCGCTCTCTTCAGCTAAAACTCGGACTATGCCATAGTCTTTTAAGACTTTCTGCACAGCAGCCTTTCCCAAGCCGCGAACCTGCCCTCCCGCCTCCGTAACTAGACGGGTCGAGTCTAAAGGCAGTCCTTGCTCTCTTGCAACGCGGCATAGATGAATAATAACTGCAAGCTGACCTTTAGACTGAATTTTGTTTTCACGCTGAAACGCCGCCAATCTTTGAAACAACTCATCGCGCATAGGCCGCCTCCACTAACGGAAATAAAAGATGTTGCCCTAAATATTCCGCGACGGGGACAGCAACAGCATCGCCCATCGCTTTATATCCCTCGTTGTACCCGCCGGGTATGACAAATGAATCGGGAACGCCCATCAAACGCGCCGCTTCTCTTACCGTAAGCAGCCGCGTGCTGATTTGCCCGCTCCTTTTGATAATTACCAACTGGCGGCTGCTTCCGCCTTCCGGCGTTCTTAGGCAGCCGGCAATCCCATCGAAGCGCACTTCCAGCACTTGTTTTCCGTGCCGGGTTCGTTTATAGCCCGTAGCTACGATAGTTTGATTTTGAGGGGCCTTTTCTAAAATGGCCCGATGCCTTTCCGGCATCATATCCAGATTTTTTTGCGTCGTATGTTCCGAATCAACTGGAGCGTCCCATTCGATGATGTCAGCTAGTGAAATATAGCGGTGTGAGGGTATAGGCATATGCCACCATACCCATCCCGGTAAGCCATATGCAACTTTTTTCAAGGCGGCGGGATGAAGCCAATTAGGTTGATCATCGGTTAAATGAAAAGGTATATCCATATCTTTGTCTACTGCGACGATAAAAACCCTGGGCCGGGACTGCGGCACAAAGCGCATGGCGTTCAGGACAATAGCGCCAACCCGATACCCACGCTCATGCAAAGCTTGATGAAGCAGCTGATAATTTTTCCCTTCAGCCGTAGAAATTAGACCAACAACATTTTCGGCTACAAGAACTTTCGGCTTCACCGACATTTCATCCATTATACGCAGCCACTGCCATACCATGCCGCTTCTTTTCGCTTCAATGCCGCCAACAAGTCCCGCCAGCGACAAGTCTTGACAGGGAAAACTCGCCCATGCCAAGTTCGCTTTTGGCAGTGTGTCGCCGTTTATCTCGCATATATCGCCAAGATGAAAAATCGAACTGTCATGATTGGCTCTATAAACAGCCGCTTTCTTCGGACAAATATCGTTTGCCCAAACTACCTTAAATAAGTTGCCTAAACCTTGCGCAACCAGACCGCTCCCTGCAAAAAATTCAAGCATTGTCATGCGGGGCTGTCCGCCGAGCGCAATTGGGCTATGAGAAGTTCTATTGTTTTCTTGAAAAACCGCGACCGCAGCTCGCATTCCCATACGGTAAACACCCTCCAACCCATCTTCCTTAACTTTTCCATGTTGCTTTGATCCCGCTCTATATTGCGCATCAGCTTTGGCCGCCAGTATTCCAGCCGTGTTGCAGGCATAGTCGCTTCGCGGCAATTTGGATGCTGATGCCAAAAGCAACCATGCACGAAGACGATTGCCTTATATTTGGCCAGCACTATGTCGGGTTTTCCCGGCAGATTTGTTACGTTCTTGCGATATCGAAAGCCTGCGGCGAATAGCGCCTTCCGCACCTTATCCTCCGCTTTGGTTCCTGTGCTTTTGACTTTCGCCATCAGAGCGCTTCTTTTCTCCGGGGTAAGCTTGTCTTTACGAATGCCGGAATTAAAATCATTTGCTTGCATGCATACTCACCCAACTACTTTTTCGACGCGAATATGCACTTTCCTGTTGATGCGCCAGCCTAACTATGCAATTTCACATTATCCAACAATGTCTGCTATCGTCGATTAACTTTGGCCGCTCTCGGAATGTGAAGCGATGATTGTCTTGTCGTCCATTTTCTGGCGCTGCACCTTTTGTTTCGCTTTTATAATCATGGCCTGGATATGGCGATCCGGGCAGAGGCGATAGGCGATTTCAAAATACATTAAGGCATTGGCTGGGTTTTCGCTAAGTATGTCCGCACCAACGCGGATAGCGGCGGCTGGCCATAGCGGACATGGCTTTACCGGAACTTGACGCTTGGACAAAATAGCGTCAATGACATCCGGCGGATAGTCTTTTTCTTGATAAGGCTTTCCGGCTGCGCTGCGTATGTAGGCAAGCTGTCCTTGCGCCATGATATGATGTTCCCACCGTTGACTGGCGAAATAGCAACAAGCAGCCGCTTCCCACTCTCGCGCTTCAATGAAATAATAACCGTAATTGCGATAAGCTCTGGCAATATAGTGCGGAAGATATGAGACCTCGAAGCAAGTTTCAATTTGCTCCCATAATTCAGATGTGCGACGCTGGGCTTTTAAGACTTCTGCTTTTTCAAAATGCAGCGCTGCATCTACGGGATTAAAAAGCAGTCCCTTATCCAGCATATTAAGAGCATCATCCAGCCTGCCTTTCTCCATGAGAATAAACCCATAGGTTTGAAATACGTTGGAAAATGGTATATTGCGAGACGCCAGACCAAAATCCGGCTCATCCAGCATGATATAAAATACTAACTCCAGTCCATTATTAAAGCAAAACTGCGTTTGACCATATTTTTCTCGAAATTCATCAGCTAGCGACAGCGCTGGATGTAGCGCTTGCTCCGCCGCATCAAAATCCTTCATGGAGATATGTTGATGCGCTTGATTTACCATTTACGCGACCGCGATAGCTATATCATTATTCATAAGATAACCCCTTTTTTACAAACATATATTCTGTAATCAGAATATATCAAACATTTGTTCTTGTAAAGATAAATTTTTACTAACGACGTAAAAAGCCCCGCCAGTTTCCCGCGGGGCGCATCAATCTATCAATCTAATACGGCATATCCTCCATATTCAAATCATCAAACCCTACATCCTTTCCAAACACTGCCAGCGGATCAATCGCACCAAGAATGCGTAATAAAAACAGCATAAAGGTATATAAATCAAGGACTTATGGGTATTTACGTCGAATCATTACCGGTCGTTCCTCCGTTTCTCCGGCGCTTTTATCCAAAGTACTGCTACTCATGTATCACGATAATATTTCCGGCCGGAAAGCACAAGAACGCGCAACCTACTATTTGCGGCGGAAAGTGGCGCTGCATTTGCCGTTCCAGGAAACCGGCTTTGATTATACAGCCTTATGCCGGTTTCGCGTTCGCCTTTTAGTAAACAAAAAGCAAAAACTGGTGTTCGAACGATTTCTGCAACTGGCGAAGGAAGCCGGCTCGTTAAAAAAGGCAACTTGCAAATCATCAATTCCAGCAATATTTTGAGTGCCGGAGCCGTAAAAGACGCTTACAGTTTTACAACGGCATCCTATATAGTATCCAATAAAGATTTACAGGCATGTTGTTAGTATAATTATTCTGTAGTGGCACGACATAATATTTTCTTAATATCACTCTTCAAACTCCGCCGTCTTAAACTTCAAAGCGTTGCAGTTCTCTTTCACGGCGCGCTGCAGTGAATCATCAAAACCCGCATCCGTCTCAGCCTCAATCTCGATGGCGATTTTCACCCGCACGCCCGGCTTGACCGTGAAGTTGCCGATCACTTCGTCGACCAGATTGTTGAACTGCAGTTTGGCGCGAACGGGATCCAAGTCGATACTGCCATAGAAATGTTTCTTGCCGGCAGGTTGCGCCGGAGGCGCCGGTGGTACTGGCGGAACTGTTCCGCCCCCGTAACCGCCGCCACCCGGAGGGTCTTCCCGCACAAACCCGCCAGGACCTGGCTCCGGCTGCAGCGCAGTACGCTGCGCCGCCTGCTTCTGCGCTTCAAAGGCTGCAGCTGCGGCAGGTTCTACGAGTAAAAGCGAGTTATCCAAGAAAACTCCCGTGCGTTTGCCAAAGGTAAAGCCTATATATTGGTCGCCCTCTTTGCCCTGAGCCAAACCGAAAAAGTCGCGGCTTTCCGAACCGGCTTCGATCGCCAACTTATATACCGTATCATCCTTCAGGCGCGGCATGTACAGATAAGCGCAGGTCTTCTGCCATACATCCAAAGCGCCAGCTTCCGGCGCGTCCTTCCAGAACCAGTCTTTCAGCAATTTGGCTAAATGAACCGGAGCCCATTCGGTGATGAGGATTTCATTTTCCTTCAGCACCCGTAAAATTTCCGCAGCCATATTGGGTGCGCCGGCATTGATAGGGAAATATTCCCAGCGAATTTCGGAAACGCCTTTACCGGGAACAGGCTCCTGCATGGGCGAGAGAATCCACTTATAGGTTTCGCGCACCATGCGCCCCAATGCCTCGCTGGCGGCGGTCAGGCTTTGGTTGGCCTGCTTCAGTTGGAATTGGTCCAGATTCAGCCGCATCTCCCGGCTGTCGTCCACGATAGACTGCCAGGCCAGCACCGACCGGACCTGATCTCTCAGCCGGCTGACCGCGTCATAGTCGGCAGCCAAAAAGATTAGGCGGTTTTGTTTTTGCCGTGGCAGTTCGCCGCGAAACCGTAAAATTTCCAAAGCCCGGTCTGTCGCCAATACCGGTGTGCTGCGGCTATAAGAGGCTTCCGGCGGCAGCACTACCAGCCTGAGCTGCCCATCATCGGGAATGTCGCCGTTGCCGTGCCTTCATGCACCCGGGAAATATCGGCGGCAAATTCCGCCTGTTGAAAAGTTCCCTTTAACACATCCTCATGAGGAATGGCGATTTCACGCCAAGGTTTAAGCATATAAAATACCTCCGTCATAGCCCATTTCCGCTGCTACACGGCTTATTCCCGCCAGAAAAATCCGGAAACTGTGTGAAGCATTATTTCCCGGCAAAAGATGCGGGGCGATTCGTCTGGCACCGTCCAGTTTTTGAAATGCCGGAATTAATCGTTGTACTTCGACGGATGGTTTTTGCCAACCATCCGGATTCGCATACCTCTTACGATTGCCAGGTGTATCCACCCCATTAACGCCATATGCCTTAGCCAGTGCCGACAAATCTCCGATATACCAACTTTCTAATTCTTGGCAGGCCAATCGCACGACTGTATCGGGTCGCCCTGCGTCGCAACATGCTTGATAAATACGATCTTTTATTGCTGGACAGACTGCATTATCATTATCCCGTACAATGATAAACCGAACCCCTGGCTCTCGCCATGCTCGCAGCTTGGTAGCAATACTTCCGGTCCAAATCCGTTTTCCCTTCATGGGGAACACACTGAAAAACAAGCCCCGGAAATAATCGCGGCAATAGTCCTTCCAACAACTCTTTCATCGAAAGTTCTTCTAACAAAAAGACGATTCGACCTTTCATTTGACCAAGCTCCCAAATAGCCCCTGTTTCCACAAATAGCCCGGCAAATCTCCTGCAGCAACTAGTGCCTGTAATGTTTCATCATTCGATGCTCGGGAAATGGTGGTAAACCCACCCTCTTTACGCAAACAATAAATCTCCTCCAGCTTGAGAGCATTCAGAAAATCCGGCGAATGCGTTGACACAAACACCTGACCGCCGCGCCTAGAATATGCGCGGAATTCTTCGGCTAAATGGGGTAAAAATTCTGGATACAACTGGTTCTCCGGCTCCTCAATGGCTAGAATCGGAAAAGGCTTAGGGTCATGCAAGAGCAATAAGTAGGCAAACATCTTGATCGTCCCATCCGAAACAAAACGCGAAACAAAAGGATCACGGAAATGCTTATCACCAAACCGCAAAACGAGGCGCCCATCTTCCAAGGCTTTGGCTTCCACCTTCTCGATACCTGGCACTCGGCGTGTCATCGTTTCCAATACCTGCTGAAACTGCTCTGGATGATAGGTATACAAATACTGAGCGACCTGTGCTACATTATCACCGCGAACAGACAAATGCTCTGCAAAACCGTCCTCGCAACTCGGACGGGCGTCACTGATATGAAAATCAGAAATATGCCAGTTTTCCACCATGGCGCGAAACGCTCTAGCAGCTTTAAAGCGCTCAAACTGACCCAGTCCTTTGATAGCTAAAATATCCGGAGAATCAAGTTCCTGTTCTTCGCGCTTCAACTCGGTTTCTTTTTTGGAAAAATCCTCTTCATTGATAATGGCATAGCCTTTGCCATATGAAAAATCCAAGAAGTGAAACGGTGCACCATAACTGCTTCGCTTATAGCGCAATATTTCCCGCGCCACCACCGGATGCCCTTTGGCGTCCGGCTCAATCTTGAGTACATAGGTAACCAAACGCTCATATCCGGTAATCTCCAGACGAAATTGCAGCGTTAATTCAATCGGTTCTTGTGTAAAACCACGGCTGGTCAGCTCCTTCCAACCGCCGCGCTTGGCTACGGCTTTCCCCACATTCATCGACAAAGAATCTCGTAAAAAGGCAAATACATCAGACAGAGTTGACTTTCCTACCCCGTTCGCCCCGATTAGAACCACCATGCGTGACAAATTTTCCATTTTAGCCTGTCGAAATACACGATAATTATTGATCTCTATCGAATCGATCTGCATACTTTCACCCCATTTCCAATGTTAATTGTGTACCTACATGACCGGTTTCATAGGATACGGACTCAATTCCCGTCCACGCGTTAATCAGTTCATTATAGGCCCGGGCATCTTCGGCCCAGCCCTTGCGTTCACAGAGAGTATAGAGCCGGTAGGCCAACGCCCGCATGGGCTCCGCCAAGGCAGGCATACCGGCCAGCAGCTTGCCTGCAGCAGCTTCTCCTTCCTGGTTGAGCGCCCGGATGAGCTGGTGCAGCCCTTCCCACACCGGCGTGCGCGTATCATTCCGGGACGACCAGTCACCCGGCAACTCCGCCCAGCGCCGCAGGCGGAACTTGCCGCCGCCGCTTTCGGCCACACCGGCGTGTTGTAGACTGCTCACGCTGGTGCCTTTTGACTTTGATAACACTTCAGCTTCACCAAATTTGCCTTCACTCCACCCCGAGTTTTCAAACCAGCTTAGGCAAAATTGGGTATCATGGTCAAAATCATCTTCGGCCAGAAATCTATTAATCAATTGCAGCGCCGTCCGCACCGTCATGGGTTGGCCGTCGGCTTCCAGCACCGCGGCATAGCGGCTGAAGATGGCCATGCCCGGCCCAATGATGGCCTGGGACAAATCCACCGGCGCTACAGGAGAATTGACGCCGCCCCGGGTCATTTCGTCCAATGCATCCGGCAACACAGCGTTTAATTCCCGGATGAATTCGCGGCGGGAGATGACAGGCGCATCGGCAGCGCGTTTACGACAAACCAGGACGATACTGGAAGCGAGGGCGTTGGTGCCTTGACCAATCATACGGCTAGAATTTTCAGTACGCAAAGGCCAAGTGCCTGTAATTGCAAAACCTGCTCGTAAAACTGCCTCTAAGAAAGTCTCCCAACCTGTGCTTGAAGTGCCTTCGTCATCCTGGGTTTCCGATTGTTTAAACGCATAGTAGATTATTACCGGAAACGCTGGATGTGCCTTTTCTGCAAGATTATGAATTGCTTGGGTCATGCCCCCGAGAAAAAAAGCTTCCGCCGCTTCTTTGTTACCATGACGATAGGGAGTTGCAACTAGTTCCTGGGCTTTAGGCACCGCCAGTGTAGCATAAAGACCAGGGAAAACAGGTTTTAACGAACGACGCAACCAAACATAAAAGAAATCTGATAAATCCGCGTAGCCAATATTGTCGTAGTAAGGTGGATCAGTTGAAACCACTTTATTCGAAGAAACAACTTGTGTCATTGCATCTTCTTGTAAGGCTTTACCTGCAATTACTTGAAATAATGTCGAAAACACCTTCATCATGGCTTTCGAAATCCCGTCTGTAAAGGTAGTCCAAGCCCCGGAACTGTTAGATAATATATTAGCTTCGGCAAAATCCCAAATCATCGGGATAGCTTGTCTACCAAAAAGCTGTCGAGGACATTGAGCAACTGGCTCCCATCGAACTAAACCATTACCCAAATCTGCCATTTTGTCCAGAGCAAACGCCAAATACACCGCTACTGCCTCTGCATACGCCCTTGCGCCAACGCCACCCTCATCCAGCCCCACACCGTCATCGGCCATCCCGGCGTTAACGGCATCGGCCTTGGCTTTGGCGATAGCTTCCTGCACCAGATCGGAGAAGGTGGTAAGCGCAACGAGTTGGCGCGGGGTAAAGAGGTCACAGAATCTCGTTAATCCATAGTTTGGGGTTTTGAAATCTCGTGGATTATTAGGTAAATCCATATCGGGAACCCATTGCGGGTTCACAGTTTGAGCGATTTGAATGTGCTCCGTTGTTGGGCTAAGATAAACTCGACCACGGGTTCCTTCTGCTACAATGGCCATTAATCGTTGTCCCATCCGCCCATTTTGTCCTTCAGCTCGAATGTGGTTATAATCAATCGGTGATCCCGAAAGAAGGCAAATAAACCCACTTCGTTTGCCTGCCGTAGTTCCAATCTCCGCACCTTTCGGCAGCTTGCCCACTTTCACCTTAAACTGATACTGGTCCCCTTCAATCACCGGCTCCACATATGCCTCTTTTCCAGCCTTACCAGACAACACAAATGTCGACACCAGCGGCACATCTACACGGGAATAAGCCGGGTTAGGGCTTTTCACCGTCCGCGCCCACAGCCAGGCAATCACGGTCAGCTTTTTTCCGATTAGCGGTTTCAAATCCGGCCGCTCTTTGGCCATTTCCGCCGTGATTTCCACCTTGGGATACAGACGGCCGATGCGCTTCTCTGCTTCCTTTCTCATCCATAAACCATACCGCCGTACATCCTCCGCCAATCCTTTGGCCCCAAACCAATCTTCCATTAGCGATGACTGTTTTTCTCCTTCCGGCAACGGCCCCACGGGCGGACGCCCAGCGAATTTCGGCGGGATTTCAATCATGGCTTTGTTGATGGTTACCGCCACCGGATTAAGGTCCGACGCCCAGGCCTCCAGCCCCAGCCGCTGCGCTTCCATGGGCAGCGCCCCGCCGCCGGCGAAGGGGTCGTGGAAAGCGGGCAGTTTGTCGGGGTTAAACAGTTCCGCCGCCTGCGGATGGTTTTTATTCAATTGGCAGGTTTCACGCCAGGATTTCCATATCTCCTCGCGGGCTTCCCGCAGCACTTCTTCGTTATTAATGTTTTCCCACTGCACCAGCCGTTCGATTATGCCAAACAGTCGCTCCCGTTCGAGTGCAGCCTTTTCTTTGTTCACGCCGCGGCCCAAGTGGCGTTCGTAACCAGGGTCGTTCACCATTTGGGCGAAGATCACCGCCCGGGCCGCCGCCAATGGGCGCCGCGCCCACCAAAGGTGAAGGGTGCTGGGATGCCCGTGACGGATGGATTTTTCCCGCGCTGCAGCTGCATTAATAGCGTCTAACGGTAAGGCTACTTCAATTAATTTTTTTGGTGTTTTTACTTCTGTCATTTGTTTTTCCGTCCTCACATCGGTCGTTCGGCCCGGGCCAGCAGCTGGCCGAGGTCGAGATTCTTACTGGTCTCCGCCCAATCCGGTTCTTGCGTAAATGGTTGCCGCACATAATACGGTCCATCAACTTGTTCGCCGTCTACCAGAACAATGGCTAGAATAAATTTATCCTTCTGGTTCAGTCCATAGAAAATTTCATTACGGGTAACGGTGATGGTGGCGCTACCTTTGACGCGGCCTTTTACTTCGATATGGCGCGCTGTTGGCAGTTTGCCATCGACTGCCGGGGGGATGCTGGTTACGTCCCAGCCGCATTTCTCGGCTGAAACATCGTATACTTCGTGTCCCAGGGCCCGTTCCGCCGCCATAACGGCCTGCATGGCCAATGTTTCCACCCGCCGCCTGGCGTCTGCATCAGCGGTCCAGCCGGGCTGGCCCTTGCGCTGGGCCAAGAGACCGGCGGGAATGACCAAGGCGCCGCCCACAATGACCGGCGTTGCCGCAACGACATGGCGCATGCCTTCCAGTTCGGCAGTGCGTGTTTTAAGGCGGGCTGTCAATTCATCTACCACCCGCAGGGCATTTTCATAGTTGACCAGCGGCTGTTTGCCGGCAGCCACATCTTCTTTCAGCTTGATGGCCCGGTCCTGCCAATAGTTGATCTCTGTCACCAGCCGCTCATGTACTGCGGTGAGCGTCTTGTTCACTCGGGCTTCGCGTCTTTGTTTGACCCCGGTAAAGTGCTCAGGCACCAGATGGGTTGACGCATGATGAAGGGCGACCTGCTCTAAGTTCTGCGTTATCCATGGCGCGTTTAGCACATCTTGCACCAGTGGTAGATCCGATGGTTCCAGGGGTTCCAAATCAAGATGAGGCGCCCAGCCGGCGTTTATGGCACGCCCCGTCCACCTAGCGCTTGGCGCTCGTTCTCAAGCTTTTCGAGCAGGCGCCGGAAGACATCGCCTTCGCGGGTCTGGGCAGCCACCATATTCCAGAGATGACAGACTTCTGTCTGGCCGATACGGTGAATCCGGCCAAATCGCTGTTCCAGGCGATTGGGGTTCCAGGGAAGGTCATAGTTCACCATAAGGTTGGCGTTTTGCAGGTTCACACCTTCACCGGCGGCGTCGGTAGCGATCAGCACCCGCAGCCCAGGGTCATTGCGGAACATTTCCTGCACTTTCCGCCGCTCTTCCCGGGCAACACCGCCATGGATGACGGCGACAGCTTCCTCACTTCCAAGTAAACCACGGATTTTTACGGTCAAGTAGTTTAATGTATCTTTATGTTCGGTAAAGATGATGAGTTTTCGTTGCCGCCCAGCGCTGTCACGCATCTCAGGCGTATTTTGCAGCAGGCTAGACAGTTCGTCCCACTTGCGGTCTTGATCGGAATGCACTACTTGGCGCGCTTGTTCCTCCAGTTCTTTAAGGATGAGGATTTCCTTTTCCAACTCCTGGACTGTCTGGGCCGCCGTGGCCTGGTCGACAACTTCTTCTTCAAACACTTCGTAATCATTCGGGTTTAGACCGTCGGCCGCATCCCAAATATTCCCGTGGTACGTTCCAAGGGTTTCAGCCAGTATCTGGCCGCGCTGACGTAGTTTTTCCTCTTCCACCCGACGCGACAGTTTTTGCCTGCGTCGTTTCAATGACTGATAAATGGCTTCCGGGCTTGATGCCAGACGCCGCTGCAATGCAGTCAAGGCAAAACCGACGGTGCCTTTGCGGTTGCCGTCCTCCAACCGATCGGCTTTATTCATTTCTTCTTTGACGTATTCGGTTACAGAGTAGTACAGCGCTGCTTCGGCGTCAGACAGCCTATAGTTTACCGTATAGGCCCGCCGTTCCGGAAAGAGCGGCGTGCCGTCGAATTTCCGCAGGTCTTCTTTGATCATGCGGCGCATCAGGTCGCTTACATCGACTTTGTGGGCTCCGTCTCTGAACTTGCCGTAAAAACGGTCTGAATCGAGGAGGGACAAAAACAGCTGGAAGTCCTCCTCTTTGCCATTGTGCGGGGTAGCCGTCATAAGGAGGAAGTGACGGGTAATGGAGCCAAGTAGTTCACCTAACTGGTAGCGTTTGGTCTTGCTGATTTTTTTGCCGGAGTAGCTAGCTGACAATTTATGCGCTTCATCGACTACTACCAGGTCCCAGCGGGAAAGCCGCAACTTTTCGTGCAGGTCTTCGCTGCGTGAAAGCTGATCGACCCGCGCCACCAGGAGGTCAATGTCCTCAAAGGGATTACCGCTTCGCAGCTGATCGATCTGCTCCCGGGAAAATATGGTAAAATTAAGTCCAAATTTTTCATACATTTCATCTTGCCACTGTTCCACAAGGCTGCCAGGGGCAACGATAAGCACCCGTTTGGCGTCGGCCCGCATTAAGAGTTCCCGAATGAACAGTCCAGCCATGACAGTTTTGCCGGCGCCAGGATCGTCAGCCAGCACAAACCGCAGCGGCTGCCGGGGCAACATGGATTCATAGACGGCTGTAATCTGATGAGGCAGCGGCTCAACGTTTGAGGTATGAATGGCCGTCATAGGGTCGAATAGATGGGCTAGGTTAATACGATAAGCCTCAGTCACTAGCTTGAAATCGGCGCCGGAAGCATCGAAGGCCCACGGACGCCCAGCCTCCGCTAGCGATAAACTGGCCTCGTCGGTACGGAACAGCATCCGTTCCAGTACTCGGCCATCGGCTGTTTTATAATACACGGTAATGGCATTGTCGCCTACCGGCTCGGTGGTAATGATACGCACGACTTGGCCGGGTTCTATGCCTGATATAGCAGCATTATTCTTAATATCTTCCAATTTCATCCAAAGTTCACCCTATAAACGTAAAAATGCAGACACGTCTCACTTAACAAGCGCAAATAGGCGTTTCAAGTTTACGCGGGCGCTGGTAAATGCCAATTGTATTAGTGTTTTATCCCTTCCGGGTTACGTTCAACGAAATAACCAAAACTATCTTCGAGTTTTCTTCTGACAATTCCTTCCCATTTTTATATAATTTGCTGTTTAAACATTTTTCCACAAAAACCGAAAAAAATCCCCGCCTTGGTACGCATTGTTAAGATGCGGGGCAGGGGCTGTTCTATAAAATTACTGTGTAAATTGAAATTACCCCGGTGGCAAAATGTAACCGCTTTATTTTACTGACAGCAATCATAAAATAATTCTGCTTGGAAAACCTACAAAGAGGAGGTGATTCCATTGGAAAATTCCATTGAAAAACAGGAACAGCAAGCAAATGCTTCGATAGGATACGGCCCTAATAATCCAGAGCCATTATCACTTAGAGACTCCAAACTTCCCAAAGATAAAGATGCCTTGCATTCAGCCGCAGAATATATTGAAGGAAATAATACCACACCTTCTGTTAATCCGACTGCGGACTTAGTTAATAGAACTGAACCATAACGCCTAAGGCCACATATCGTCAATCTCGTACTCCATCTGTTGCTGAGGTGTTCGTGCGTTTTTCCTTGGCCGTCCTTTGATTTTGGACTTCGGCCCAAGTCGCCCTTCCTTGCGATACTGCTCACACCACAGTGCAACGCGGCGATAATGCTTCATTCCCTTTTTCCGGCCATGGCAAAACCTCCCGTGGTAGTTACTTTTATTCTACCACAGGAGGTTTTTTCTTTCATCTTCCTAATTTGGGGTGATCGTGTCAAGACACTGTAGGAATTTTTTTTTGAAAAAGACATCGTCCTTGGACGAGTTAACATAATTTTTATGCAAGAGCCAAAGAGAGTCCCTGCAGCGCCTCATACAAAAAGCTTTTTGGCCCTTTTAATACCGGAATATTGTCCAATACCTCACGAGCTGCTTTTAGGCTATTCCTCTGTTTTTCTATGGTTTCTTTGGCAACCGTCAATACCGGCAATGCTTGCGAACGTATGCGTTGTTGGTTTAGGTATTCCTCGGCTACTTCTTGCCCATTTGCCTGGCATACGCGTATATTGGCCATATGCTTGGCACCCTCACGGCTCCAGCCCATGGGCCGGCTGCTCAGTCGCGCCGACAGTACATGGCTGACATGTCCTTCCGCACTGCACTTTACTTCTTTCTTTCGGTATAGTTCGGTCATTGCTTCCCAATTGTTTTGGATATATCTCCACGCCTCTAATATGGCCTGTTTCCGACTCTCTGTGGCCGCCGCAGCTAACAGTTCCTTTATGATTTCTTGTGCCTTTTCACGGTTCCCAAACCTGAGCGCTCCCCTCAAGGCCTTGCCTTGCTCATGATTGCCACCTACTGCCCGGCGAATATATTTCATCAAATGAAACCGGTCCAAAATAAATTTCGCTTTCGGAAATACTTGGATTGCACTTTTGATCCACGCTGCTCCGTCTCCCAGGATGTTCACTGTTTCTATTTGATCGATGTCATAACGCGCATCTACGGTTTCCCACACCCGTTCCCAGAACGTATCGGCATCTTCATCTACGCTGCTTAGGTAGATTGGGTTAATCAAACTACGACGCTTTTCTTCTTGCTGCCAACCTTCATGAATATATACTAACCGCACTTCCATAGCACGCCCGTGTTGACTGGCTACGTGGTCTTCATCGGCTTCAATATACAGGGTTTTCACGCGTTTGCGCTCGTCTGGTTTTGGGTTTATGGGTTGTTCAAATTCACGCACCGCGCGCAAAACCGTTTGACCGCTTACGGTTACGCCTCCGCATTCTTGCGCTACCTTCTGCGCGCTTTTTCGGTAAGCCAGTTCTCCCGCGCCTGCCACAAGCTTTGCTTTCACGTTATTATCTACCCGCATATGGTTTGTATAGCCCACTTGCTTGTCAACCAGGTAGGCATATTCCCCCGTTTCTTTATGGCGGTAGTATGTCCTTTTGTAGCTTACGGCGCCAAAGCAGGTGACGATTTCCTTACTGTCTCCAGTCCGGCAAACCTGCCACCCAGATCGTTTCCTTTTATCGTTTTTTATCTGTTGATCCAGTTCCTCTAAAACCTGCTTGGTGATTTCACGGCCTACTTCATGAAGTTTATCAGCTAATTTCCGCTGAAATTCCTCAAAACCCATTTTTCCTGATAAACTATTTAAAACCATTTCGACGATAGAAAGGAATATTGGCATGAGAACACGAATAATTTCCATAGAAGACAACACCTCTGAGTAATCAATTTTTGGTTACTCGTCCGGGCTAGGGACGGTGCTGTCTTCTTCTATTTTGTCATCAAAAATTCCTACAATAATTTTACACTAACATTTGGGGTTCTATTCAGACTACCATAAGAGGTTTTTATTTTTGCTTTCATCTTGTATAAGGGGCACTTCAATTTGCTGCGGCTTTCTCTTTACTTAAAACAACTTGACTCCAGCTGCTCTGTTGGCGATTTCGATGGCTTGGTGAGCGAGTTCGTTGGCTTGACCCAACGTATTTAACGCTTGGGACGGATTGTGGAATCCCATGCTGTTCTCAGCAGCTATGAGATCCCAATACCACTGCGCTTTTCGCACGAGTTCACGCGCTTGAGCAAGATTGGACTCATCGACATCAGGCCGTGCGGCTGCCGCTTTAATGGCCGCATGCGCCCTGACAATATTTTGCCCTGCCATGTGCTGCAATTCAAACGTCTCGTCCTGGATAGTCTTTACCCGATCCGCCAGCCAAGCTGAGCCTTGGTTGTGACAGGGCGAGCAAGACGCATCTAGGGTCTTAAGCGGACTTGTAACCCAATGAGAAGTATACTTTTGCCCATCTTTTCTCATATACGGCATATGGCAGTCAGCACAAGACACCCCCGCTTTGCCGTGTGTGCCTGTGGAAAACAGCTCATAATCAGGATGCTGCGCTTTAAGCATGTTAGCTTTGGAGTCTGGATGTTGCCAATCTTGGACAAAGCCGTTTGGTTTTTCGCTGTAGTAAGCGTACATTTCAGCTGGCTTTAAACCTTTGTCCCACGGAAATACTACCTTGTTTGTACCCGGCGCAAAATAATATTCAGCATGACATTGAGCACAAACATAGCTTCGCATGTCTTCCCGCGAAGCCTTGGTGACGTCGATGCCGCGCCGGGCCTGAGCCTCTATAAAGGCTGGATTAATGACGCGCAGATTCATTGTTGCCGGATCATGGCAATTCGCACAGGCAACAGGCTGCTTGGACTTATCCATCATTTCACTGAGCGGTTTATTAGCATAATCCCAGCCCATCTCTTTGTATGCCTGTTCCACATAAGGCGTCTTACAGGTTATACAAGCGCCTTTACTAGCAGGGCCTATCCGCTTGGATTCACGCAAATCTTCTAGTGCGTATACGTGACCACGGTCTTCACTATAGTCCCGGCTGAACGGCATCCCTTTAAACAACATGAGAATTTCCGGCTGCATTTCGGATTTTTGCACTTTAACACTGCCGCCATAGCCTGTTGGTGATGGCGACTCTTCTGCCATCTTTTTGTAACTAGCGTACTGTAGCGGATAGTATTGTCCCCAGGCCGCCGGGTCATACTCCCCTGCCGGAATTTTAGCGGCTTTAACAGTAGTGGCAGGTTTAGCAACCCCAATGCGGATGACAACAAACCCAAAGAATAGCAAAAGGACTGCTAGCAAAGCAATTAAAGATTTTTGCGATTTACTCAACCTTTATCCCTCCTTTGCTTTTGTTCGTGCCATGCACCACGCCGCGATGACATTTCATGCAGTCCTGACCGCCTGCTGCCATAGCCGTGTTTTCTACCAAAGACTTATGACAGCGCAGGCAGTTGTCGTTTACAATCGCCTTGCCTTGGGTCGAGATCACCATTGTCGCAGGGTAATCCCTAAGCACCTCGTGGTAAGTGTCATTCATACCGGTCTTAGCTTTAACGATTAGCTTAATCGCTAAATTCTGGTGCGGCAAGTGGCAATCAGTACAGCTAAACTGTTTGTGATTCGACGCCTGCCAACTGGCAGCGCTTTCGGCCATAGAGTGACACGAGCCGCAGAATTGCGGACTGTCAGCATACGCGTACCCTGCACCGCCTGCCAGTATTCCCACCGCCGCAAGCGCCAAGACTGCCAGCGCAATCTTCAAAGCATTGCGGTTAAAGAATTGACCAGTATCCAAAACATCCCCTCCCCTTTTAATGTCATTTTATTTGAGCTTTATAGGAAGTCCCGCCGCCAGGACTTTGCCCCTTTTCCAGTATCCGGGCATGGTCTGCCAGCTTGTTGATTCCGGCCCAGCCTGTCCCAACCGTAATCAAGAAGGCTCCCAGCCAGACCAAATTGATGAGTGGTTTTCGGCTGACTT
The DNA here is from genome assembly GCA_041428575.1 of Sporomusaceae bacterium ACPt. Lineage (GTDB taxonomy): Bacteria > Bacillota > Negativicutes > Sporomusales > Sporomusaceae > Sporomusa_D > Sporomusa_D carbonis. Next base: position 573,874 of record CP155570.1, on the reverse strand, counting down.
CTGCATCGAGCCGTTCTACCCCAGCCGATTTGCCCGCTTGAGTATCTTTAAATTTAATTATAACCTTACCCTCGCCGGGCTTAATGCCTGCAATATGTATTTCGTACCGGTCCAAAGCCTTAACAGTAGAACCGATAATTCGACCGTTCTTATTAATCAGTTCGGGCCTTACCTCTTGAGACTTACTGCCGGCAACCACTTTAATCAAGGCCTCTACCCGCCCCGGACTTGTTCCGTCCATTCCAGCCATGTTGAACTTAACAAACTCCAAACGCACATCACCCTGCACTAACGTTTCCCCTTTTGCAAGCGTTACCTCAGGCCCTGCATCCCCATCTGTTTTTACTACTGGGGATATATAAAGGTCAAAGAGTAGCCGACGATAAATGCCAGGCTCTCTGGCAGCCGGCTCACCTTCTTTATTCAATTTAGTCAGCGATTGCACTGTCGTTTTTTCAGTCCCAACCAAAAAGGTATTGTACACTGCCTTGCCGGACGGATCTACCTCTGTTCCAGTGTACATAACCTGATCGCCGAAAATTTCCTGTGACTGACCCTGGATAAAGCTCGCCATAGTCAATTGACTTCCTGCTCCTGATGCCATGATACCGATGAGCATGACAGCCACACCTAGGTGACTACAAACAATTGCCTTAGACATCCTCTGGCCCAAAGCGGCATGAACATGAGCCGCAGCCGCTGCTGTCGCCAGACATACGGCAATGGTAATAAGCCACTGATGCAGCACGGCAAGCCAAACTGCCAGCGCCAGACCCAATGCCGAAGACAGCGCCAGCCACCAGTAATGTCGCAGACTACCGACGTCAGCACCTCTCCATTTAACTAGCGGCCCTATCGTTAAAGCAGCTCCCATGGCCACGGCCAGTGGCAAAGCAGCATTATTGTAAAATCCCCCGCTAACACTCTTGGCGCTACCCAACGCCATGGTAACCAGCGGCGTTGACATGCCGACAAATACCAGTAACCCGAAAAACGCCAGCATTAAGGCGGTTAACGCCAACACGAACTCCCGGCTGGCAATTCCGGGATACAGTTCGCCCGACGGCATATCGGGCAACTTTATAATATACAGTACAAACGAAACAGTTGTTGCAACAAGCACGGTAAAACCCAATAAACCACCAAGGCCCTCATCGGCAAACGAATGAGTGGAAAAGTCGCTCAATATACCACTGCGAGTAAGAAAAGTACCATATAACACTAAGAGGAAACTGCCGATCACTCCCACATATGCCATCCGAATGGCACCAGCGCGTATTCTGGTCATTTCCAACAGATGAGCCGATGCGCCGGCAGCCAACCACGGCACCAGCGAAGAGTTTTCAACCGGATCCCACGCCCAATAGCCACCCCAGCCTAATACCTTATACGCCCAAAAACCACCGATGAACATACCAGCGCCTAAAGTTGACAGGGCCAGCAGCGTCCAGGGGATAGCCTTATCCATCCAATCCTTGTGGCAGCCTGTCATAAGACCGTCAAGGGCATAGGCAAACGGAACAGCCAAAGCGGCATAACCCAAAAAGACAACAGGAGGATGAATGACCATCCAAGGATCTTGTAATAGAAGGTTTAGCCCAGCACCGTCCGAGCGCGGCTCAGCCAGCATCATAAACGGGCTCTTAACCAGAAGAATGATTAGCAGCGTCGCTTGAATCAGACAATACACTGTCATGACGCCATGTGATGCGGCTAGTTTGCGTAGTAAAACTAAACCGAATATGGCATGAAAAACCAGCCAGAGTAAAAATGAACCTTCTTGCCCGGCCCAAAAGGCAGACAGCTTATAGACCAACGGTAAATCACGAGAGGAATAGCCAAACACATAGGCATACTCAAATCTATCTCCCAAAATCAAATAGAATAGATGCATAGCTGCAATCCCAATAAATCCGGCCGACAAAACATATAAAACTTGCGCAGTACCCGCCAGCCTTCCTCCTTCGCCGACGCTTTTTCGGTTAGATAACAAAAAATAACAGCCAGCGGCGACAATGGAAATAGCTAACGCCAAAGCTACACCCGCATAACCAATCATTTATTCACGCTCCCCTGATATTTGGACGGGCATTTTACAAGCAGCTTGTCTGCCAAAAACTGCCCACTGGTATATTTACCTACTGCAACTATACCAGTGGCCTGTTCCAGTCCGTCAGGCTTGGCGCCACGGTATATCACGGTTACTTCCTCGCCTGCTTCATCGCGCAGTGCAAATACAATCGCCTGACGATCCTCCGTTTGAGCAATTATAGGTGTGGCCAGCGTCCCCTTTACCTGGACGGCGCTTTTTGCGCTCCTAGCCTGAGCAAATGTAACATAGGGTGTCAATGAACTCTGATATATAAAGATGTTATACGCAATAAACCCGGCAACAACGACTAGACACAGCATTCGACTTTTTTTCATTCGTCCATCCCCTTTCCAGACGGAATGGTCTTGCCGGCAACACTGCTTGATAGAAGTAAACCGAACAACGCTGTACACCCGGCCAAAGCAGCCAGCAGCACATAAAGCATCACCGGCTCCATGTCTATCTTACCGACGCTATTAAGCACAGGTTCGGGATGAAGAGAAAAATACATGCGCGGAATAATAAAGACCAGAAACGGTACAGTCAAAAACGCTAAGAGCGCGTAAACAGCGGCAACGGCGGCCCGCCGCTCCTCTTCCTCAATAGCGCTGCGGAGTGCCAAATACGCGCCATATAGTAAAAACAGTATAAAAATTGTTGTCTGGCGAGGATCCCAGTTCCAGTAAGCTCCCCAGGTTAGCTTGGCAAATACGGCGCCGCTCACGGTTGCCAGCAGGCAAAAAAGAAGACCTAGTTTGGCAGAACTTGCACTTACCCAATCATACTTGAGTTGTCGTGTCCTTAAATATTGCCCTGCTGTCACGGCCGACACCAAGAATGCCAGTACCGACACCCATGCTACCGGAATGTGGAAAAACGCCAACCGAACAAGATTCCCCAGTCCTTCTACTGGCGGTACCAGATTAAATACGGCATACATTACACCCGCAATCCATATGGCGATTACTACTGCGATCACTTTACGATTCATACGTCCTCCTACTCTTGCCAAAGATAGTCAAACAGAAGTACTCCTGCTGCTACAACGGCAGCATCATAGCCAAACATAAATACCAGTTCCTCCATTGCTGGAGCGCTACCTGACAAAACCTTGGCAGTAGCGTAGATAGCACTCAGAAACTGAGGTAAAAACACGGGAAATGTCAATACCGTAAAAATAGCCTGCTTGGCCTGTGCATATATTACCATGGCAGCTGTTAATGTAGAAACCGCGGCTATTCCGGCATCCCCCAGAGCCAAAATCAGGGTAAACAAAACCCACTCATTAATATTTACGTTGAGGAAAACGATAAATAAAGGTACGATCAAACAGGACAAACCGGCTAAAAGTATCTGGTTAAATAACAGCTTGCCATAAAACACTGCCTGCCCTGGTGCATACAGCCTAAGTCCCAGTAGAGTTCCAGTCTCATGCTCTTGCACAAATACCCTGGCCAAACCGGCCATAGCACAGAAAAACAATACCACCCATAGAAGTGCTGCGGCAAACTCCGGAGACAATGCCGCTCCGGCAACGGCCATGCTAACACTTGACAGCGATGTTAACCCAAACATAACCAATATACCTACAGCGTACCTTGTTCTGGATTCACATACCGTATCCTTGACCAAGACTGCCCATACTGCGCTGCTAAAGCTCAATTTTACTGTTGGCATACAAAGCCTCCTCAACTTCGTTGGTAGCAAGTATAACGCAGGCATTCTGTCCGACTGCGTCGGCAATCAATTCTTTTACAATGGTTCTCCCACTGACGTCCAAGTTGGAGGAAGGCTCGTCCAAAAGCCACACAGGCGGATTCATAGCTTTTATAACCGCCAGTTTCAGCCGTTGCCTCATACCTGTGGAATAGGTGGATACCGGGTCACCCCCAGCCCTGCCTAACCCTACCTGGCAGCATAACTTTTCAGACTCAGACTTGGAACAGGCCACACCCCGCACCTTTGTCCAGAAGATAATATTCTCGATTCCGGTAAGCGCCGCATACATCGCCACATCAGGTGATACAAAACCAGTATAATTGATTCGCTCTTTTGGGCTAAAGGTGTTGTCCAAAGTAAACCCGATCCGACCAGTGCTTGGCCGAACAAGTCCTGCAATGATTTTAAGCAGCGTAGATTTACCAGAACCGTTACATCCTGTTACTGCCAAACACTGCCTACTAGCAACTTCGGCACTGATATTTGAAAACAGTAGTCTTTCACCAAAGCTTTTACCAATATTGTCTATTACAATTCTGATATACATTTATATCTCCAACATAAAGAATATTTATAATATTATACCATTTATTTCATATCATTGAAAATCATAACACGACAAGCTTGACAGAGTAATGCTTCCCGGCGTATTTACCTCTTGGGAACGTTATGATAACCCGCTTAACACGCCAGGTTTATGGAAAATTAGCATCGTTACATGAAATTAGAGGGCTACCCAAACAGGCAGCCCTCTAATTTTGATACCGCATAGAGTATAGGCGCAATAGTAGTTTTACATAATAGACGGTAGCTTCAATTTTGGCCAGCTTGACAGTGTAATATTCCTCTGGAATGAGGTAACTATTGACGCATGAAGTCGCTGCCTGTTGTCGAATATTTCAACATATTCAAATACAGCAGCGCGCGCCTCATCACGGGTTTTAAAACGCTATTCATTCAACCACTCATATTTCATTTTACCGCAGAAGGCTTCCATGGGCGCATTATCCCAGCAATTCCCTTTTCGCCACATGCTACAGATAAATCCATGTCGCTTCAGCAGATTTTGATACTCATTCGAGCAATACTGACTGCCACGGTCGGAATGAATGAGTAGGCCGCGTGGTGATCGGACTCGCTTGCATACGCTGTCCAAAGCGTTAATAACAAGTTCTTTCGTCATTCGGTCACTCATTGATAACCCTACGATTTTTTGACCGCATAAATCCATAACGGCAGCTATGTATAACCAACCTTCGTCAGTCCATAGATACGTTATATCACTGACCATTTTTTGATTAGGTTTAGAGGCTACAAATTCGCGGTTTAGAATATTTTCGGCTACCGGTAAATGATGCTTGGAATTGGTCGTTGCTTTGAATTTTTTAGCTACTTTGACGTGAATGCCTTCTTGTTTCATAATTCGCTCAATGCGCTTGTGGTTCACCTTTTTACCAATGCGGTGCAGTTCTCGTGCCATTTTTCGACAACCATAGGTACGGCGCTTCTTTTGGTGGATCGTTTTGATTTGTTCTGTTAAGATTTCATTTTCGATTGTTCTGGCACTTTTCGGGCGATTTTCCCATGCATAGTACCCCGCTTCGGGATACCTCCAACACTTTGCATAACTTCGCCACCCGGTATTTGCTGCGGGTAGCTTTGATAAATTCAAACCTCTTTATTTCTGGTTCTTCGCGAAGTAAGCTGCCGCCTTTTTTAGAATCTTGATTTCCCCTCGCAGTTCACGGTTTTCTCGCTCCAGCTTTCGTAATTGTGCATCATCAGAACTCAGTTTTCCGCTGCCAGGAAACGGATCTACCGATTTTTCCCGATATCGCTTTAACCATCCGTGTAGAGTGTTCTCGTTTATTCCCAATTCTGCCGCTACCCTGGCGACTGGAGCACCAGTAGTTTCAACTCGTTTGACGGCATCCATCCTAAATTCTGCGCTATAATATTTTGCCATTTTTAATCCCCTCTCTTGATTTTCAGTTTACCACGTGTTTCTACTGTCCATCAAAGGGGGGACAGGACAGGTTTTTGAACTGGATGATATAAGCGGTGTCCAGCAATTGATTGGTATGGGCAAGTCGGAAGCACGGCGTGCTCAGCCAGACCTTGAAAAGATATTCTTTAAGCAGAAAGCAGAACCATTTACGTCCATATACGCGACAGGAAGAGAACCTGCTCCGGCGCCTTATCTATACTAAAACAGTTAAAGACACCAGATATAATCTGGTGTCTACAGTCTGAGAACCCTAGCCTTGGCTAGGGTTCTATAAACAGGGGGAGGGGATGATTTATTTATATAAACCTGATGGTGTTGACCATCAGGATTGCTATTACTACTCTATATCTTCCTGTGCCTTCAGTTTTGCAATCAAATGGATTACATAGATAATTACAAACAAGTTCATAAAAAATAGAATCCACATCATCTGTCATCACTCCGCTACATTTAGTTCGCTTTGTCTTGATAGGTATATAATACATGATCATTGTGAAGAACTGATGAAGACATTATGACTTTTTCGTGAACTTTTACAGGTAACACGACATGAAAAGCACTCCCTTCACCCAGTATGTACTTTGCCGCCAAATCAAGACCCGTACCCCCACTTTTCCTATCCCGTGATTTATCACCCCGGTAAAAGTGGTCAAAAATATATGGTAGACCGGCAGAGTCGATACCTGGGCCATTGTCGGCGACTGGGACCTTTACCCAGTCTTGCTCTGCGAGATTTGTTAGCTCAGTAGAAACGCTTACTTTCCCGCTGGTCGATGTGTAGCGAATAGCGTTAGTGATAAGGTTATAGAATATCTGACATATTCTGTCGGAATCAGCGATAATTTGAGGCAACCCAGATGTCAAGTTCTCCTCGACAATAATTTCTTTCTCGTCAGCAAGCGGTTTTAGCATGTACAAGGCCTGCCAACCATCTGATTAACATCAACCTCTTTAATCTCTAATGACAGTTGGCGCACTTCTGTAAGCGCCAAATCCTTTAGGTCTTTGATGAGCCGTGATAAGCGGACAGCTTCCTCGTGGAGGGAGGTCAACTGTTTTTGGTTAGACTCAATGATGCCATCAATCATTCCCTCCAGGTGGCCTTGGATGACAGCCTGCCTATGACCGCCTGAGCCCATGTGTGTCATCATACTGCGGTGCATTTCCATGTGCTGGACCGTAACATACCCTTGGAACAAATCAGTCATTTGCGAATTAGCTAAATAAATAAGCAAAAATACGGTTATGGCTACTGCTAGGAACATGAGTCCTGTGGTCCGATATATAATGCTATTCATTTTGGATACCTGCCATACGGTAACCTACACCGTACACGGTTTGAATGTATACTGGTTCTTTGGGGTTATCCTCGATTTTCCGCCGCAGATTCTTGACATGTGCATCAACGGTGCGTTCATAGCCTTCAAAAGAATATCCTTGCGTCTGTTCAACAATTTGCAAGCGGCTGAATACCCTGCCTGGATTTTTCGCCAACAGTTCCAGTATCTTAAACTCGGTCGGCGTGAGCTCAACAGGTTGTCCGCCCTTTGTTATCTGATATTGTTCCAAGTCAATGGTTACATCACCCATTCGAAGCGGTACAGGCGTTGTAGTTGTCCCCTTGGTCCGGCGCAAAATAGCCTTAACGCGTGCCACCACTTCTTTAGGGCTAAACGGCTTCGTCACATAGTCATCGGCGCCAATCTCTAGACCAACTAATCTGTCACTCTCTTCGTCCCGGGCGGTCAGCATTAAAATAGGCACCTCGCTATCCCGCCTTAGCGTCCTGCAGATATCCCAACCATCCATCCCTGGCAGCATTAAGTCAAGCACCAAGATATCTGGTTGTTTGTCCCGGGCGATTTTCAAAGCAGTAAGACCATCATTCGCAGTATATACTACAAACCCATCTTTCTGAAAATACAATTGCAGCAACTCTACCAGTTTTACATCATCATCAACAATTAAAACCGACCTTTGTGACATGTTCTTCCCTCCCAGTAGTATCCTTTAGTAAAAATTACTGGCGTCTATGATACGACGCCAGTCTCAATTATGCTTTAATCTTTTGAACTCATCCCCTAACTCTGGGCCATTTGAGCCAGCAGTTGGCTGAAGCCATTACACTACATATTTCGTCACATACGCTCGATATCCTTGTAAAATTGCCAAAGTTAAGGAATCCTTAGTTATTCTTTTATAACACAGACACAATCACCGGCCGCATCCGCTCATCAGTACGCGTAACATGGTCAATGTGTTTGACATACCCTACCGCCATTGCAAAAAAGCCAATTCCTCCGACTATCGATGTCAATAAACTGTCTATTCCAATATAAGTAGCTGCATAATTTCCCGCTAGCGCACCGGCGATAGCCGCAAATAGTGGCGCCATGTAGACAACAAACGCCGCCTTGAGCATATTAACCTCGCGTATCTCAATGGCGACTCGTTGACCTGGTTTGGCCCCAGCCGCATTATAGGCCTCAACAACGATGGCTGTATTGCCTGGGCATGAGCCACAGTTTTCACAGTCGCTATGCCGGCTAGCTTTAACCTTGGCTGTCATGCCGATTACTTCCAGAACAATACCTTCTTGCTGTTTATTCATTCTTCCCACTCTCCGTTTCCAATATTAGTATTGATTTACCTATATTATACAAATTAAATGTGAATTACTTATGAATTTGGCATGAAGATATTATGAGTTTTACTAAAAACTGGGCATGGCGGCTTAATCTACTTCACGTAGTGTGGAATCTCGTAGGAATACACAAAATATCCTGCAAAGGTCTCCCCTTGCAGGATACTTCCAATCACTCTGAATAACATTGGGAATTTGCTCCCCACAGATATACTATTATCGATTCACGCCATCTACTACCTTGATGACCCCTCGTATCATTCCCATCCAGCAACTAAAGGTAACATCCCCCTCCGTAGGAGTAAACTCAATAATGTTTTCTCCCTTAGTTAGCTTCTTCTTAATTTGTAATGTAGGTACAACAACCTCATTGTTGCAGAAGTTGATCGCCTTACCCTCAATGATCCATTTTACTGGTATCCCTTTTTGCTTATACAGGACGCTTGGCTGATAGCCATTCCTGACTGCAGTATACTACGCCGCCAACCTGCTGCAGTGCCTGCTCAATTCGCTTCTCACACGACCGGCACTGAATATCACCTAATTGAAGAGATGTTTTCATGATGCTCATATCCAGCACCCCTCGCGTTCCAATATATACCATTATTATATGGGTTCCATCTGAATTTATGAGTTGAGCAGAACATTTCGTGAAAGAGGAAATTAAAAGCGGGATTTATGTGATTTACTGTCCACTTGTATTATACTATAAAGAGGCTTTCCCTTCTGAGGGCAGCCTCTTTATTTTTCCATTAAATCCCTATTCTGTTACTCAGCTTGCGCCGCCCCTATTTTCACTAACAGCAATCAGCTTTTTAAAAAACAGCAGTTTTTCTATTTTTATTCTAACCGTTTTAAAGTTCGTTGCCACACTGTCAATGTAGTACACGTCGATACCATCTACTACAACCTTTTGGTAGCTTTGAACCTTTCCTTGATCAATTCCCAGTCGCACGGACGGGAGCTGGACTACGCAGCCGCCCCTTCAGACACTGCCGGGACGTTTGGCAATTTTAACGGTGATGGCCTTATCTTTATTGTTTTTCATTATATAATTGCGGGCATCAGGCTCGATAATTATATTCAACCTATTCACCTCCCGATATGATGAGTTTTGGCTCCAGTATAACAAAAGAATGTGAATTATTTATGAAGAAAATGGTGTTTTTGTATATTAATTTCCAGGTTTCAGGCCATACCGATCAAGTATGGCCTAATTTCTTATGTTACTTTCAACCTGCCGAATGTGTTCCCTTTTTTACAATAACTCCGTCAACTGCGGTGTAAACTACACCGTCTTTGATCCAGCCCTCAATGGTATGGCCGCCAACTACCTGTTTGTTATACCCAGTAGGATTATGGTCGATCACAACATATTGAGGACCGTTTTTAGTGCTGCCTTGTCTCACCATGACTGTTTCGAGGTCCTTATTGATGCGATAAGCCTTAGTTGTGACTCCGTCAATGGCCGTGTATGCTACACCGTCTTTGATCCAGCCCTCAATGGCATGGCCGTCAACTACCTGTTTGTTATATCCCGTAGGATTGCGGTCGATCACAGCATATTGAGGACCGTTTTTAGTGCTGCCTTGCCTGACCATTACTGTTTCGAGGTCCTTATTGATGCGATAAGCCTTGGTAGTGACTCCGTCAATGGCCGTGTATGCTACACCGTCTTTGATCCAACCCTCAATGGTTTGGCCGCCAACTACCTGTTTGTTATATCCCGTAGGATTACGGTCGATCACAGCATATTGAGGACCGTTTTTAGTGCTGCCTTGCCTGACCATTACTGTTTGGATGTTTGATTTAATTTTGTTTGTTTCCGGGAGAAACTCATTGGCCGAAGCCACACCCGCTACCATCATGCTCACCAGTAAAGATGCGGTTATAAAAGTCTTTTTCATTTTCATTACCTCCTTGATTTCTTTATCCATATTATACCTAGCTAATATGAACATCTCGTGAATGAATTATGAAAAACTTGTGTTATTTTACCAGTATGCGCCGCACTTCGCTGCGAGTAATCCAGTACGTTCATCATGCTGAGATTAGTGCTTTGAGGAGTAAAAAAGGCCCAGCATCATGTGCCAGGCAATCTCATCAAAATATATTCTTATTTCGTATCCTTATTGACCGTCTATTTCTACTTTACCGCTTAAAGGTAATTCTATTTGGGATTTTCCCGACCTCAACCTTGCCGATAACCTTGTCAGTTGTATTATCAATGATACTCACCGTGTTTTCATGTGCCAAAAGTTCATTGTTATTTTGTCCAGTGCCCCGCATAGCTAATCAAGCTTTGTGATCTATAAGACGGCAGGTTGGCCAAAACCGATTCAGACTGGAGAAGCAATAATAAGCTTGATTATCTTCCCTGAATACTCCTCAATGGAGTACGAATGTATGCCTGCCTCATTCACGTTCTTTACTGTTTCCCTGTTAATATTCGAACCGATGACATGCAAAGCTACCGGATTAAGAACATCCATCACCCATCCTAAGAACGGGTTTTCACTGCGTACATGCTCAAGAAGAACAATCCGCCCGCCCGGCTTACACACCCGCTTGACCTCTTTTAAGCCTTGGATCGGGTCAGGTACTGAACAAAAAACGCAGGTAGCAATTACAGTATCAAAAGAGTTATCAGGAAAGATCATGTTTTGAGCATCCATCTCCAAAAGAGAAACAGGCACCCTGGCTTTTGTTAGTTTCTGCCTGGCTTTCTGTAACATGCCTGGACTAAAATCTATCCCTGTCACTTGGCATCCAGGCAAATAAAATTCTAGATTGGCGCCTGTGCCTACCCCTACCTCTAATACCTTGCCTGTAGCTTGCTCAACGGCTTTGCGGCGAAGCTTAATTGGAATCATTTTATCCATCCAGTCGTAAAATAAAGCAGTCCGGTTATACCTTCTACGGATAGTATCGGTTTCACGATTAAATGGTTCAGCCAACTTACATACCCCCTAAGAACACCTACAGCAAATCAACTAATCTCTTGTGGATATTTTATCCTTCTCCCATATTGACACATAGTTGAGCTTGGCCGGAAATTCCCATCCGCCTACATATATTGCAACAAATCAATATGAATATCTAATGAATATTCTCTTAGAAAGAATATACAAAAACGAAACCCTTTATTTTGTGGCAAAAAGGTTCGTGTGTCTAATGTGTTCTCATTTTACTGATAACTAGGATTTAGTGGTGACCGCTATGCTCGTTTGACTGATTATTGCTATCGGCTGGCGGCGGTACTTGCTGCTCATTTTGCTGGGTATCGGTTTGCTCAGCGAGCACAATCGGTGAAACCATCCCGGATGTCGCTACAAATGCTCCCAGCATTAAACCCATTACCAGCTTAGATACCGTCTTATTCATACTATCACGCTCCTTTTAATTGAAATGATATGTAGGGCTTAGGTAAGCCTCCACCATTTACTTATAAAAATATTACCATAAAAATGTGAATAAGTTATGAATTAGCTAGCTAAAGAATAGCTTGCCAAAAGCCCTAACACAATGAGTATGGCCCGACCCAGTTTAGCGACCTATGGACAGAGGCTAAAAATGTCAATTCAGCTTGTCCCATATGGTGCATCATGCCGCCGCGCCCCATGAGCAGCAAATATTCCCGAAACAATTGGTTCATTTGATAATCGGCCGGATAAATCAATAATACCACAGTAAAGGCTACAAACAGAAACATAAGGCCGGTAATCCGGTAGACAATACTATTCATCCTTCGCTACCCCGGCTAATTTATAGCCCAGCCCATAGACGGTCTGAATATATACCGGTTCTTTCGGGTTGGCTTCCAACTTGCGCCGCAAGTTCTTAATATGGGCATCGATAGTCCGTTCATATCCTTCGAACGTGTAACCATGTACTTGTTCGGCGATTTGAAGGCGGCTATATACCTTTCCCGGGTTTGTTGCCAGCAGTTCTACTATCTTAAATTCGGTGGGTGTTAGGTCTACCGCTTCGCCGTCCCGGCTTACCTGATACGAATCCATGTCAATCGTCAAGCCGCCAATCTTTATCGCCTCTTTGCGTAAAACAGACCTATTGGTACGCCGCAATATAACCTTGGCACGAGCCACCACCTCTTTGGAACTGAATGGTTTAGTGACATAGTCGTCGGCACCAAGCTCCAAGCCGACCAACCGATCGCTTTCTTCATCGCGGGCGGTAAGCATAATAATCGGAATATCATTATCTTTACGCAACCGCCGGCATACTTCCCAACCGTCAAGGCCAGGCATCATCAAGTCAAGCACCATAATATCAGGTTTGTGTTCACGCACAGCCATTAACGCATCAATGCCATCAGCCGCAGTATAGGCGATAAACCCATCCTTCTCAAAATATATCTTTAACAACTTTACCAGTTTGGCATCGTCATCCACTAGTAACACTGAATTTTGTACCATTGTATGCCTCCTCGTTCACTCTGTTATCCTTATGGCTCATATTATTGTAATGTAAAATATTGTTTAGTAATTGCCCAAGTTTACCCTGGTAAACATCAGTATACATATTTAATATGAAGAACTTTTGAAGAATCTATGAAAAACTTATGTAATTTGAATTTTGCTAACCAGAAAATCAACAAAGGGCGGCCATTGCCGCCCTACCCGTTACGCCTAACTAAGACCATATGTACTTTTCATAAACGCGTCCACCACCTGAGGGTCAAACCGGATGCACCGACCGTACTATGGCAGATACTAGCACTCAATATACAGGCCCGGCAATTGCCGGGCCATTTTTTCTTTCAATGCCACCTTGTGACTAAAACTTAACCTGCGGCACCTGTTTTGCACCCTCATCGGATTTAAAATACTCTTTGGGGCCAAACCCCATCGGGCCGGCAATGATGCTGGTTGGCAGTGAGCGAATGGAAGTGTTATAGGCTTGAACGCTCTCATTATAATCCTTACGGGCAATAGCTACAATCCACACCGTCTTATTCGTACTGATTCCTCCCTGAAGTATTCTTGCTAACAGCCTCTGTATCATATAAGTAGCTGACCAAAGCTGGGTTGCTTGAACTTATTTTATGCCTTCAGTATACACTATAATTGTGAAGAACTTTTGAAGAAGCAGTGAATAAATTTTAAGGGTTCTGCTATTTTTATGTTTGGGGTGCGTTTACTCAATAGTTTGTGTGTTGCCGGATACCGGCGGGTTCTCTCGCTCGCGCCACTGGTTCCAGACCAAATAGATGCACGGCAGAACGATCAGGGTCAGTACAGTGGAGGTAACCAAACCGCCAACGACTACCGTAGCCATCGTCCGCTGCACCTCGGCACCGGTGCCGGTGGCAAAGAGTAACGGGAACAAGCCCAAACTGGCGACCAGCGCGGTAATCATAACCGGCCGCAAAAGGGTGAACGCGCCTTCAATAATGGCTCTTTCCAACGACCGGTGGTCTCACAAGTGTTTAATATAGGTCACCATGATGCCCCGTTTTGCACCGCAATCCCAAACAGAGCGATGAAGCCGACAGCCGCCGCTACCGTCAGATAGGTGCCGGTAGCATACATGGCCACAATGCCGCCCACTAAGGAGAACGGAATGTTCATCACTTTATCCATGGTTTTGGCTGATTCCAGCGCTTCCGTAAGTGACACACTGGGCAGCATGGTCGGCATCACCAGGAATGTCCCTTCATCCAAGGCCGGCATGAAGGTGGTGCCAATGAGTGGTAACAGCGAGAATCCGGCAATCATTACCACTACAGCGATAATAATCGTAACTTTACTGTACTTTAATACTGATTTCAAAGTAGGTACATACCATTGATGCAACTTGGCGACAATCCATGTGTCTTTTTCTTGAATTTTGCCTCCGAGCAGCAAGGTACACAACATTGGCACCAGAGTGAAAGCCAGCAGCAGCGAGCCGCTCATGGCGAAGGTTTTGGCCCAGCCCATCGGTGTATATAGCTTGCCTTCGGTGCCAGTCATGGTAAATACCGGCAGGAAGGTAACAATGATAATCGTGATGGAAAAGAAGATCGGCGAGGCCACTTCTTTAGCCGCTTCCAGCGTCACGTCGGCAATGTTAGGCCGGCCGCGGTCTTCGGCCAAATGCCGGAAGATATTTTCCACCATAACAATGGCCACGTCGGTCATGACGCCCATGCCGATGGCAATCCCGCCAAGTGGCATCAAGTTGGCCGACAGATGAATCTGTTTCTGGCAATCAACGCGATCAAGATACCAATGGGGATGGCGCTAGTAACAATCAGTTGGACCGTACATTGCCTAAAAAGGCAACGACAATGATCGATACTAAAATGAATTCTTCAATCAACACCCGTGTCAGCGTATTGACCGCTTTTTTCACTAGATCGGTTTGGTTGTAGAAGGGTACAATCCTCATGCCTTCCGGTAAAGATGGTTGGATCTCAGCGATCTTGGCCTTCACCTGATCGATCACGTTCAGCGTGTTTTCGCCCATGCGCTATGTGAATGTGTTGAATTAAACAAAAGCATTGCATGAAAAATATGCCTGTCACCGCTATCAAGCTATTGTTCTACTAATTCATGAATACACTGTAAAAAAGTTGTGGTTTTCGATCAAAAACAAGCAGCCCTCCAGCAATCAGAGGGCTGTTTGCGAAATGTCGGTTATTGTTGAGGAATGGTAGTACTTTGTTGATCGGAGTGACAACTGGCATTACCACCCATCATGCCACCGTTGCCGCCCATCATATCATTCATCATGGAACCCATGTTAGCCATATGCTCATCCATGGCTTGGGCTTGTTCGGGCGTCAATACACCATCTTTTATATGCTGCTCCACCATTTTTTTGTGCATTTCGTTCATTTGCCCTATATCCATCATACCCGGTGCAGGCGATTCGGCGAAAGCCAAGGTGGCTCCCAGCGTAATAACCAGTGAGGCTGCTAGACCTATAAGTAAACCTTTTTTCATTTTGTATTCCTCCTTGTTTGGATTTATCTTTATTATAGCAGGCCTTTATGAAGAACCTGTGAAGGTATCTTGAAGAACTTGTGCGATTTTACACTGCAAAAGCCTGACTCTATATAAACCAAATACGCAGAAGCTTCTATACAGCTTCTGCGTATTGGTAGCATATTTGTAATTAAACCACGTCAAAGCCAGCGTCTTCTACAGCCTTTACAAGCGCTTCCCGGTTAGCAGTACCGGTTACAAGCGCTTCTTTCTTTGCCAGGTCAACACTGGCGCTTACCACTCCCGGAACAGTCTGGAGTGCTTTTTCGACAGCCATTTTGCAATGACCGCAGGACATACCTTCGATTTTTAATATTGTTTCCTTTTCTTGACTCACAACGTCACCTC
Source organism: Sporomusaceae bacterium ACPt (assembly GCA_041428575.1). Classification (GTDB taxonomy): domain Bacteria; phylum Bacillota; class Negativicutes; order Sporomusales; family Sporomusaceae; genus Sporomusa_D; species Sporomusa_D carbonis. The sequence continues at coordinate 558,071 of CP155570.1, read as the reverse complement.
CCCTCATAAATGACTCAGCATGAGCACTACCCACATCAGTCTCTATAAGGGTTAAACCGTTTCAGTCTAAGGGCGTTGGTTACTACCGAAACAGAGCTAAAGGCCATAGCCGCTCCTGCTAAGACCGGTGATAAGTACCCCATCGCCGCAACCGGAATACCAAGCGAATTATAGACAAGCGCCCAAAATAAATTCTGCTTAATGTTCCGCATGGTTGCCTTACTTAAACGGATGGCGGCCACAATCCCGGCCAGGTCACCCCGCATAAGGGTAATATCTGCCGCCTCGATGGCAACATCGGTACCTGTGCCGATGGCAAAACCCACATCGGCGGTAGCCAGCGCCGGAGCATCATTTATGCCGTCTCCCACCATGGCTACAACCTTGCCTTCTTTTTTAAGAGCAGCAACCTTGTCGGCTTTGTTTTCCGGCAGAACCTCGGCCATAACATTGTCTATTCCAACCGTTTGGGCGATGGCTTGAGCGGTGCGGGTATTGTCCCCTGTTATCATCCATACCTCTATACCCATTTTTTGCAGCTCGTCTACAGCTTGAGCAGAATTCTCTTTCACGGTATCTGCCACTGCGAATAGACCGCTAAGCTTGTTTTCTAAGGCAAACAGCATGACTGTTTTGCCCTGCAGCTCCAACGCTTCAATTCGAGGAACAAATGATTCAAACTCAATATTGTTTTCCTTCATTAGTTTGCGAGTACCCACTAAGATTCGTTTGCCTTCAATAGTAACCTCAACCCCATGCCCCGGAATGGCAGTAAATGAATCCGGGTCTTTAATCGGTATGCCTTGCTTTTGACCATACTTAACGATGGCCTGGGCCAAGGGATGTTCCGAGTTTTTCTCTGCACTGACAGCCATTGGCAATATTTCAGTTTCGGCAAGTCCGGCAAGCGGCACGATATCGGTAACTTCAGGTTCGCCTTTGGTAATTGTACCTGTTTTATCTAGAACAATAGTTGTCAATCTATGCGCATTCTCTAAATGCTCAGCACCTTTTATTAAGATACCGTTCTCTGCGCCCTTGCCCGTCCCCACCATAATCGAGGTCGGCGTTGCCAGCCCCAGTGCACACGGACAAGCGATAACTAAGACGGCAGTAAAATTAACCAATGCTCTGGAAAAATTGCCAGGGTCGAAAATAAAGAACCAAGCCGCGAAAGTTAGAATCGAAAGTCCAACAACGGCCGGCACAAAATAGCCTGAGACCACATCGGCAAAGCGTTGAATTGGTGCTTTTGACCCTTGCGCTTCTTCGACAATGCGTACAATCTGTGCCAAGGCGGTATCTTTACCAACCTTCGTTGCTCTAAACTTAAATGTCCCGAGTTTATTGATAGTTGCACCAACTACTTGGTCCCCTGCCTTCTTGTCAACAGGTAAGCTTTCGCCGGTAAGCATGGACTCATCCACTGTTGATGTCCCTTCGACAATAACGCCGTCGACCGGAATTTTTTCTCCGGGACGCACTACCACGATATCCCCAACCATGACCGATTCGACCGGAATATCGATTTCCTGCCCGCCGCGAAACACTCTGGCCGTCTTGGCCTGCAGTCCCATGAGGGCCTTAATGGCTTCAGATGTTCGCCCCTTGGCGGTGGCCTCGAGAAGCTTACCCAATATAATTAGCGTGATTAAAATAGCCGATGTTTCAAAATACAAGTCAGGTGCATGGCGAAGTACGTTAGCGATACTATAGAAATAAGCGGCAGACGTTCCAAGCGCGACAAGAACATCCATGTTCGCGCTGCCGTTCCTAAGCGCCAGATAAGCCCCCCGGTAAAACTGCCAGCCAGCAATAAACTGAACAGGAGTGGCCAATACCAATTGGAGATAGGGGTTCATCAGTAATTCGGTGGCCCTGCCCATCACCCCCAGCATATGCATGGCCATGGCCAGCAGCAGCGGCAAGGAAAATATGGTAGCCAGCAGCAGGCGAAAGCGCTGTCTGCTTACTTCCGCTTCGCGGGCCTTCTTTTCTTTGTCTACCTCATTAGTATCTGTTAGGTCATGAACCCCATACCCAAGGTTCTCAATTTTAGCCTTAATATCGTTAATGCTGATTACGCCCGGATAATACTCTATTGTAGCCTTCTCGACCGCCAGGTTGACAACGGCATTGGCTACACCAGGCAGTTTATTCAAGCCTCTTTCCACGCGCCCCGAGCAAGCCGCGCAGGTCATGCCGGTAATCTTCAAGTCTATTCTATCCTTGATAACCTGATAGCCTAAGTTCTCTATTTTTTGCGCTATCTCGCTAAGGCCGACTTGTTTCGGATCGTACGTTACAGTAGCCTTCTCGGTGGCAAGATTAACGGCAGCCTTTTCTACTCCTTTTAGTTTTGTGAGCCCGCGTTCAACCCTGCTTGCACAAGCGGCACATGTCATGCCGCCTACTTTAAAAAACGTAGTTTCTACAGATGTTCTGTTTGACTTGGTCATACTTTTCACCCCTTCACTTTTTGTAGTACACTTGCTTTATTTTGTGAATTTGGATAAGACACCTATCAACTCATCGATAGCCTCTTCAGTACGGTTTTCTTTTATGGCATTAACCACACAACTCTTCGTATGGCTCTCAATCATAATTAGCGCCACTTGATTAAGCGCAGCCCGAGCAGCCATGATTTGCTGCAAAATATCCACGCAATAACGTCCTTCATCAACCATTTTTTCAATTCCGTTAATTTGTCCACCGATTCGCCTCAGTCTTTTTTGGATATCTGTCTTTTCTCTGTTGTTTAACATATTAACCCCCTACTATACCCCTGTATAGTATTTATTTTAAGACTAAAGTAATGTGCTGTCAATGCTTTTAGTCTTGCCTAAATAAAACAAGCTAATCATCTCGAACCCGCATAAAAAACCACCTTTCTCCGGTCTTCATTGAACACCAGAAAAAGGTGGCTTAAATAATTATCGGCTGCTGTACTACTCTACCGTCACGCTCTTGGCCAGGTTACGGGGCTTATCGACATCGCAGCCGCGGGTTACGGCAGCATAATAGGCTAAGAGTTGGAGGGGAATTACTGATAATATGGGGGTGAGGAATTTATTGGTGGCCGGGATATAGATAGTATGGTCGACGTATTTTTCGATTTCTTTGTCGCCTTTAAGGCCAATACCGATGACGACGGCGTCACGGGCTTTAACTTCCTTGATGTTACTCAACATTTTCTCGTAGACATCAGACTGCGTTGCCAGCGCAATAACCGGCACGCCTTCGATGATAAGGGCCAAAGTGCCGTGCTTGAGTTCGCCGGCAGCATAGGCTTCGGCGTGAATATAGGATAGCACTGAATGAAAGCTGCCGTGAAATTGTGCGATAGAAAAATATGTGGAGACTACAAACGGCAAAGCTTGCAGTGGCTGCCGTGCCTGCACAACTGTCCCGGTGCCACGAAGCATTAAAATATACAGGAATCTATCAGATATCCAACTATACCTTGAAAAATGCACTAGAAGCGACAAAGAAGAAAGTGCTCTGGGCCATTGCCTCATTAACTCAAGAAGTGGCTTTGCAAAAGCAGTTAAAATCATCGGCTGTTCTTTCCTATGAGGCAACAAATGTTGCAGCCTCGTTAATCTTCACAACCAGCACGAAAAAGTGGTACAACTTGCCCCAGTCAAACTTTAAGCTATATTCCCAATTAGAAAAATACATACCTAGCCTTGCTGCTTATGGTACCAGCCTTATAAAAGCTGGTGTGCAAAATGCTGATTTTAGAAATTGCAAATTTCTGTAAGCAACCGCGATTAAGCCGGGAAATTGCGGAAATATCAGCAGAAATACAGGCTTTGCTATTCCATCATTTTCTTAGCTATCTCACAATCGAGTATCCTTGACCCAGCCGAAGTCAATTAGACTCTGCATTTTCCGAGTGAGACACTATGCGGTCCATAGTACTTGGAGTGCGCCGAGCCATTTGCCAACAAACACGTATCTATACCATGGTATAAGACAAGGTATGTTAATCCTGAATCTCTCTTATTTTGGTCAACAACTCATCCAGAAGATGACCATCAATCTGATCCTTGAATTTTTTGAATACAGGTTGTACAGCATCCTTGAATCTTTTCATTTCAACATCCGATATCTTTGTAACTACTATACCTTTGTTTTTCAATTCATCAATCAGTGTCGCGGATAGCCCACTACCTAATTCTGTAGCATATTTCGCGCTCTCTTTTGCAGCTTGTTGCACGATCATTCGGTCTGATTCGGACAAAGTGTTCCAAAAGTTATTAGAACACATCATAAACATGGGTGTGTAAAGGTGATTAGATAGAGTCAAATACTTTTGCACCTCATACAAACGACTTGTATGGATGGTTGAAAGTGGATTCTCCTGACCATCGACCATTCCTCGGCTAAGAGCAGAATACAACTCGCCGAAGGGGATAGGCATTGGCGTAGCTCCCAAGTGTTTAAACATTTCCGCATGGAGAGGATTATTCATAATTCGAATCTTAAGCCCCTGGATGTCTTCTAAAGTACTGATTTTACGCCGCGAATTGCTTATTACACGGAATCCAAATGCCGCAATCGCCAGACCATGAATTCCGTATTTATCCATTACAGACAGCACTTTTTCCCCAAACGAACTCCCAAGTACCTGGCCGACCATTTTTTCATCTCTGAACAAAAACGGGAGATCAAACACTGTCAATTCTTTTACGACCGCTCCTACTGACGTAGAAGCCAAAAATGTTATATCCACAGTTCCATTTGTAATTTTATTTAAGATTTCGGCGTCATCACCTAATTGACAACTGTGAAAAAGATTAACTTCCAACCGCCCACTAGTTTTTGCGGATAGAATTTCGGCAAATTTCTTTAAACTCAGAAAGGCTGGTGAAGATGTAGGAAGAGATAGCGCAGCCAGTATTGTTTGCTTATTAGACAATTTAAACCCGAGCATGGCTTGGCACAATTCTCCGGCTGACCTGGATATTGACTTGGAATTATCCACTATAGATTCTATCGAAGCACTGACTTCCTGCGTGCCTGCAGCCGTCGTTTCCGTAGCCGCTATCGATTGCTCCGTGACCGCCGCTACATGATGGGCAGCATCCCGCAAGTCGACCATAAATTTTGCCTCCTCTTTAGCAGACCTAGCAACATCTTCTATCCCCGAGCGCGTTACCTGTATTTGTTTGGCAATCTCAACGAATTTATCACGGGCCTGATTGATGATTTCCACACCTGATACTATTCTATTGGTCGTATTCCGAAACGCTACGACCACCTCGTTCATTTCTGATAGCATCTCTGCAACTATATCTCCAATCTGTTTTGCCGATACTTGCGATTGCTCCGCCAAATTTCCCACCTCACCAGCGACTACCGCAAATCCCTTGCCGTGTTCTCCCGCACGAGCGGCTTCAATAGCCGCATTCAAAGCAAGCAAGTTCGTCTGGCTTGTAATATTGTGTATTAGCGCTACAATTTCCCGGACTTCGTAAGATTTTTGTGTAAGGTTTTCAACAAGCCTGGCATTGCTACGGGCACTGGCAGCAAATTCCTCAATTACTGTCACGGCTGAACCGATAGCGACTTGACCAGCTGATGAGGCATCCATAATTGATTCAGCACTTTCTAATAGTGTCTGCATTCGATCCGCCGTTATATGAACAAGCTTAGAGACCTTGTCAGCTTGTTCTGCAGATTTTTCAGTCATAGAGCCAATTTCATTAGCCCCGCCGGCAATTTCAACTATACTCTGTTCTATAGACTGAACGACTTGCTTAGTCTCATACAGTTGAGATGCAAGATCAACACTCTCGACTGATAGCTTTTCTGCATCTTTAGATACCAAACTTACTTTTTCACGTAGATTTGCGGCCATCGCATTGATAGCGACCGCCAGTTTCCCGCATTCGTCATTGCCATTATAATTGATGGTTACGTTAAGATCACCTGTTCCAATCATTTCGATACACTTAGTCAGCAAATTTAGCGGCCGCAACATTACAGGGATCCCATACCAAACAAAAACAGCATTAACTAGTTGGACAATAAGCATCGCTCCCAGTCCATAGTCAGCGTGAAACAGATATACTGTAATCACGCCGACTAACAAATTGGACACCAAGCTAATCGCTACAATCAAAATGAAAATTCTCTGATTAAGACCCATTTTTCAGATGTCCCTTTCTTACTAATTTAGTTTTAAGTATGCGGTAGTATAACAACTCTCAGCAGCCTCTTAAAACAATATTTCATCTATATAAGCCTGATGTCCATCCTCCATTAATGGAAAATTCAGCGTCAGTAATATAGTTGACCTAAAAAGAAGCCAAGAACACAATGAGGTTCGCTACTTCTTCAGGTGCTCCGGGGTGCTCCATGGGCGTATGAGCATCGGTGATTTGCTACCATGAAGAATCCTGCAACACTTTCTCCGCTAGGGGTGTGGCAATAAAAGCCCCCGACGCTTTGTCCAAGGAGCCAACCGCCAGGGCCTGAACCAGCAGATGCCTTGTCCGTCCCCGGATATATTTAACCACGTACTTGCCGGCAACCGGATAATCAAAATCCGATACCCAATGCCAAATTGAGAGCACAGGCCTGACGGCACTTGGCCCCTCTCCAACAATCCCATCATCGGATTTTTCAACAACCCGCAAAAAAGGATCATGATCTTCCTATTGACGCGGCGTTTACGCAAAAATTATACTGTAAGAAAAAGTACACAATTTTGTGCAGTTCTATTTAGCAATAAGTGCGTACTTTCACACTAACATTTCATTGTGGAATCGAGTAGGAGCTGAATTATCGACTGTCTGGGTGTATTCTGCGTCAATGTATTCCTTCCATTTCAGTACCGCTTGCTTCGCACTTTTTCCAAGTCTAAACCCGTAACTGTTTGCTGAAATCTGCATTTCATACATGGGGGTTAAAAATTGGGCTATGGCTTGTTTATCACTTTATCGACTACAGTAGGTATCCCAAGCATTCTTTTCCACCCGCCTGACGGGTTGGAGCTTATAACACTGTCATTCCATCCACCCCGTGGCTTTCTTTATTAGCCTTCACTCGTTTATAGTCTAGGTTCACATGTCTGGGGTGAAGGATTTTTCTCAAGCAAACCACTGGCATATTCATTGCCACTGTTTCTTCCTTTTTCTGGCATAGAAGAAATACTCGGCACACCTGTAGTGCATCCGGGTTCCACCTTTAACTCCTGCAGTCGGTCCTTCCCAAAGCGTAGATATCCGCTCTGGTAGTATGACCTTTGCTGACTTCTGACAGTTCAGTCACACATCACTGCGCAGGTTGCCGTTTCATGTCCACAGCAAACCTGTCAGACCTCCCCAGGTAAGAGCGCTTACTTTCACCCCATATATCTGATATATTTACACCACCCACTTCGGATAGTTTGCTTCGTTTGTCCTGTAAACTCTCCCAGCAGGGATATGCCGTATATGTAGTTCGTGTTCCTCAGACAGAGCTTTGCCGCCGACTTTCTCCGGATTCCATCCCGCGATGGACACCCTTGTCTTAGGCTAACGGTTGGCACTATCAACCTCCGTATTGGACTTTCACCAACAAGTAAACGCCCATGTTGATCGCACAGGAAAAGGAAGATATGGGCTTTATCTTTAGTGGCTGGGGTAAAGAGAACTATGCATCTTGCCATTGTATAGGCTACCCAATTTTCTATTGTCTTTTATATTGCTTACAGCGCAAGCCCCAAACGCAACAATGACTGCGCCCGGGGCTTTCCACCTATCCTAATTGGGGCTTGCTTTAGGCTTAATAATGATATTATCTGTCTACATTTGGAAGCAAGGTACGCGTCCCCATGCTTGCACGCGTCCCCATGCTTGCATTGCCCACATATTCACTTTCCCGTAAAAATGGGCTTACGTTTTTTCAGAAACGCAGTCATCCCTTCCTTTTGGTCGTTAGTAGCAAAGCACAGGCCAAAAACTTCGGCCTCATATGCTACGCCAGACTCTAGGTCCAAATCGACTCCCTTATTAATCGCCGCTTTGCTAAGCTGCACAGCGAGGGGTGCCCGGGACATTATCCTACGAGCCATCTCCTTGGCTGCGTCCAGCAATTCTTCCGACGGCACCACTTTATTGACCAAACCGATGCGATAGGCTTCAGCGGCATCAATCATATCACCGGTAAAGATCAGTTCTTTAGCCCTTCCTTTACCGATTAGCCGTGGCAATCGCTGAGTGCCGCCGAAGCCCGGCGAAATACCGAGCGAAACTTCGGGCTGCGCGAACTTAGCTTTTTCAGCGGCGATACGGATATCGCAGGCCAGCGCCAATTCACAGCCACCTCCCAAGGCAAATCCATTGACCGCAGCAATGACCGGCTGCGGCAGATTCTCGATTTTACTAAAGACCAGTTGCCCGACTTTGCCAAACGCGCGGCCTTCCATAGCTGCGAGGGGAAACATCTCGTTGATATCGGCACCAGCTACAAAGGATTTGTCCCCCGCACCAGTAATAATCACTACTTTGACCTCATCATCACAGGCAAGAATATCGCTCAGGACACCTAGTTCGCGCAAGGTAGCAGCATTTAAGGCATTCAGCGCCTGTGGTCGATTAATGGTAATAATTCCAATACCATTATCATTTTCGAAGAGCAAATTAGAATATTCGCTCATGTTTGAACCTCCCCGGTGTTATTTCTTACTGTAATCATAAAAACCTTTTCCACTCTTCCGCCCAAGATATCCGGCTTGTACCATCTTACGCAGCAACGGGCAGGGGCGGTATTTGGGGTCACCGAAGCCACTAAACAGTGTTTCCATGATATAAAGTACCGTATCATTGCCGATAAGATCGGATAGGGCCAACGGCCCCATGGGGTGACCGAATCCCAGTTTAGCGACCTCGTCAATATCCTCGACACTGGCTACCCCTTCCATCAGGGAGTATATGGCTTCATTGATCATAAGCATCATTATTCGGTTGCCCACAAAGCCGGGAAAATCAGCAACCTTTACCGGTGTCTTACCCAATTTTTCCGTCAGCGCGTTAATGGCGATATAGGTTTGCTCCCCCGTCCCTAGGCCGTTGATAATTTCGACAAGCTTCATTACCGGCGCCGGGTTAAAGAAATGCATGCCGATGAACTTGTCTGGGCGGTTGGTCATGGCTGCCAAAGCCGTAATAGAGACGGAAGACGTGTTGCTGGCAAAAATCGTCCGGTCGGGGCAAAGTTTATCAAGGGCTTGAAAGATTTCCTTTTTAATTGCTAGATTTTCGCTGGCTGCTTCCACTACCAAATCAACGTCGCAGTTAGTCTCATCTAAATCAACAACGCCGGAAATCCGTGCCATGATTGCAGCCTTTGCTTCACCTGTCAGTTTGCCCTTTTCTACAATCCTGGCCAGATTTTTGTCTATGCCGGCGATTCCTGCGGCAACAAATTCTTGTTTTATATCCCGAATCACAACCTCAAGACCGTTTTGAGCCATTACCTGAGCAATGCCGCTCCCCATCTGACCCGCACCAATTATTAATATTTTTTTAAATTCCATCAGGCAACTCCCCACTAAAATATTTTATCTTTAAACAGGAAATGCCACCGCAACTACTCGGTTGACGATTCCCCAATACCATCTCTATAGACGTTCTACGATAGTGGCGACACCCTGTCCGCCACCAATGCACAGGGTAGCCAGGCCGATTTTCCCCTGCCGCTCTTCCAAGGCATACAACAGACTAACCAAAATGCGGGCCCCACTGGCACCGATGGGGTGCCCCAGGGCAATAGCGCCTCCGTTGACGTTAACTTTTTCTTTAGCAAACTTGAGTTCTTTGCTCACCGCCAAGAACTGTGCCGCAAAAGCTTCATTGGCTTCGATAAGATCAAGATCGGCCACTGTCAAACTGGCTTTCGCCAAGGCCTTCTGGGTGGCCGGCACGGGACCGATGCCCATGATGCTGGGATCAACGCCCCCTGACGCGTAAGACAGGATACGGGCGATCGGCTTAATCCCCAGTTGTTTTGCCTTGTCTGCCGACATGACGACCAAGGCAGCGGCTCCATCATTGATGCCAGACGCATTTCCTGCCGTAACAGTTCCATTTTTCTTAAAGGCTGGGCGCAGAGCGCTCAATCCTTCGACTGTTGTATTAGCTTTTGGATATTCATCTGTATCGAAGGTTATTTCACCTTTTTTCGTCTTAATAGTCAACGGTACAATCTCTTTTTTGAAGGCACCTCGTTCAATAGCTGCGATAGCCTTATTTTGCGATTCAAAAGCCAGCCGGTCCTGTTCTTCCCGGGAAATGCAATATTTTTCTGCCACATTTTCCGCCGTAATCCCCATATGGTAATCATTAAACGCACACCATAGTCCATCGGTGATCATAACATCGGTAATCTTGCCATGGCCCATACGCATTCCCCAACGGGCTTTCGCGTCTAGGAGATAGGGCGCATTGGTCATGCTCTCCATCCCCCCGGTAACTACGATATCCGCATCCCCGGCACGGATGGCCTGAGCGGCGAGATTTACGGTTTTTAGGCCAGAGCCGCACACTTTGTTGATAGTTAAGGCCGGAATCTCGGCGGGCAAGCCCGCCTGTATGGCTGCCTGCCGAGCAGGATTTTGTCCCAGGCCAGCCTGCAGTACGTTGCCGAAGATGACCTCGTCTACGTCCGCTCCGGGCACACCAGCCCTGTTTAGGGCTTCTTTTATCACTACTGCCCCTAGTTCTGGAGCGGAAAAAGGGGCTAACGCCCCGTTGAAACTGCCAATGGCGGTCCTCACCGCACTTACGATAACTGCTTCTTTCATCAAATAAATCCTCCTTTGCGATTATGTGTTACGGACTGCCCTTGGTACCCTTCACATTCGCTTCTTTCGTCAGCGCTGCGCGAAAATTAGGATGAGCGACGGCTGTGTAGCCACTCATATAAATAACAAAATCAGCATCCAGCCTTATTGACAGACACCATATCCCCAACGCCGTAAGCATGGGGATGCTTTGTGCCGCAGTTTGGACGCGGTCAATCTCGGGTTGCACCCGCCCAAAACTTAATGCTGATTCGGCTTTTCCCTCATAAATCACCGGCTTATCCTTATATAATATTTACGGCCTGCTGAATTAAATCGTCGCTTACCTGATACATCGGTATCAAACCCTTGACTTCCGGGAAAGCTATCTGTAATTCAGCTTTCACCGCCCGACAAGGTCTGCTGAGTACCGGGACAGGTGATGCCCCGGTTAGTCTCACTTTAACAAACCCAGTGGGGGTAATTCCACTAATTCAATATCCCCTTAATACGCTGGCAAAACCTGCCCTAACCTTTTCCTCGATGGCTATTTGTCCATGGAAATACCTTAGCACACAGCTTATTTCTATTTGTACCCAGTTGGCAGGTTACGCTTTACTGATACCGGCAATCGCCTTGGCCAGCTCTTTTTTCTTTTCCAAATTACTCTGCCGGGCAATCATAATCCGTTGGGCTTGGGGCGATCCGGCTCCATGCATGGACTCGGTCCGATAGCCTACAGCCGCTGTTCCCAGTGTAATATTTTCAATCAATCGTAGGATACGCATCCGTTGCTCCGTAGGAATATCGCACACGCCCTTGAAGTATTTCTCCACTACTTTCCCGATCTCAAGATGCCGTAGATCATGTTCGGACGGCATCGTAACCATCAGACCACCGGCAATATCTTCGGCCAGTCGGGCGATTTCGTAGGGAAAACGGGTAACGTTTTGCTTACAAACATTAGCTAGCAAGAGGTCGATGAGGTATGTGCCGGACGCAGTCTTGTGCCCTTCGGCCGAACAGGCGATACCACAGGAATAGAGTGTCTCATTCAGGTGCGTCATTTCAATGAGCTTATCTTTCACATGCGATGCCTTGGCTACGCCGCTATAGTCAGCTGCCAGCGCTGTGGCGCCGATGAGCACATCCCCTACGCCGACCTTGCAGCCTCCGTAGCTTTGACGGTGGTAACCGGCAAATCGTTCCACTAGCATGCCACTGAATTCGATTTCGCCACACATGAAGACGTTTTCCCAAGGAACGAACACGTTATCAAATATCATGAGAGCTTCATGGCCGCCAAATTGTTTGTTTCCCACATCAATATCCCCACCCTCCAGCTTGCGCGTATCGCAAGACTGGCGGCCATAGATGTAAAATATACCTTCGGCGTCTGCGGGCAGAGCAAAAGAAACGGCGTAATCGACATCAGCCGGCCCCATGGCGATAGTCGGCATGACCAAAATCATGTGGGAATTGATGGCGCCGGTTTGATGTGCCTTGGCCCCGCGCACTATGATACCGTCTTCCCTTTTCTCTACCACATGGACGAACAGGTCTGGATCGGCTTGCTTGCTGGGCGGCAAACTGCGATCACCTTTAGGATCGGTCATAGCTCCGTCTACAGTCCAATCTTGCTCCTGCATGTTCAGAAGAAATTTGGTAAAGCGTTCATGATAATTGGTACCAAGTTTTCTGTCCATTTCAAAAGTGGTGCTGTCGACAGCATTGATGGCGTCCATACCGACACAACGCTGGAAACACGAGGCAGTTTTTTGGCCGAGCAACCGTTGCATTTTGACCTTTTTAACTAGGTCTTCTGCACTTTGGTGTAAGTGGGTAAAGCGGTTAATTTTTTTACCTGTAAGATGCGAAGTTGCTGTCATCAGGTCTTCATATTGCGGGTCCTGTGCCAAGGCATATGTCATTTTGACCGAATTCATGGAAGGCCTGATTATCGGGTGATCTACCGGATTTTCCACCAATTCTCCTTGCAGGTATACTTTGAGTTTTAGTTTGCGCAAACTCTCTTCATATTGTTCAGGTGTCATCATTAGAATTACATGCCCTCCTGTTGACTTCTTATAGTTGACTATAAATATCTTTATAAACGTTCGCAGAAATAGATATGCTATATAATTAATTAAAATTATGCACGCAACCGTTGTAGCAAAAGCAAGTAATAAGCAATTATGGCCACTCCACGTCATTCATCTAAAATTCGCGGTGAATAAATTTGCAAAAGCTCAAATTTTTAATTCAAAATCATGATGTTGTTAGTTGATTCCTAAATCTTTCAGCCAATTCAATGAAGTTAATGTGTCCGGCTGAGGTAAATATTCGAGTGATACATATCCCTGATAACCACTTCGATCAATCTCTTGCAAAAGATATCGGTAATTAATCTCTCCGGTTCCAGGCTGGTGGCGTCCCGGATTGTCAGCAATTTGTATGTGTCCAATTTTCGCTAAGTTAAGGCGCAATGTTTCAGTTAATTTTCCCTCTTCGCGTTGCGCGTGGTATATATCATACTGCAAATATACATTGGCGCTATTAACTTCGTTGATTAGCTGTAGCACTTGCGTCGGAGTATTGAGTAAAAAACCCGGAACATCATAATGATTAAGGGGTTCAATCATTAGCTGAATACCATTCTGTTCTAGAATTCGAGCTGCATAACGGACGTTAGACACCAACGTTTCCCATTGCTCTTCGTAAGAATAACTACTAACTCTTTTTCCAGCTAAGCAGTTTAACCTTGATACTCCTAAATCAGTCGCCCAATCAACAGCTTTTTGAACCGTAGCCCTAAATTCATCTACACGTGAAGGCAGGGAGGCTATCCCACAATCTCCGGCAGCAACATCTCCAGGATGCATATTGAATAGTATCATTTCTAGCTCATTTCGCTGTAACTCCTGTTTGATTGCTTTGCGATCGAATTCATAAGGAAACTGAATTTCTATGGAGTTAAAACCGGCGTTGCGCGCCGCCGAGAATCTTTCCATCATTGGTATTTCCGTAAATAGCATTGAAAGGTTGATTCCAAGCTTGGGCATTACTATCCTCTCCCGTCTTTGATCAATACCAGCAAATTCAAACAATGTCCGCACAATATCATTAGTTACTTCAGTCTTCTATGTTAAAGTTGGAATTTAAGACCCTAGCTTAACCAAAACACTATAGCCTGCCGATATAAGAATCGGCTATGGCTCTTAGCCTTCTCTTAATAATAGAAATTATTGACGCTTCAAAGGTAAAAATTCGTTTATAATGCAGGTCCTGTATCATCTGCCATATTTAGAGCTAATAGCTATAATAGAGTCCAATCCTCTGTGATGACAAAGTCGGCTTCGACAACACTATCCACTCCTATCAACATTATAAGAAAAACCTTATACTCGCTTTTATTCAATTGCAGTTATGAGTCCAATGCCAGCTTCATTTTTCTTACGGTATAAATTGAGATTTTTCACCTCAAGTAATGTGATTTCTGCCAAATATAATACTACACAGCCCTCTTCCAAATGCCCTGTATAAGTTTGCTGAAGATCAGACATAACTATATGGAAATGCGGCTGACCATTAAGCACAACGCCTTGTACTGACGATAGTTCAATAGGTTTATCTGCTAGTGTAACAAACTTATCTACCGGATGCTCATCAGTACAAGCAACAACGTGAAAAACTGCCGTTTGAAGTGAACCGATACATCCTAAAAGAATAGCATCCTTTATACCTTGTCTTTTTAACTCGCTGAAATGCTTTCTAGTAACTTCTCCCCTCGCTCCAAGTTAATAACTATGACTCTACCGACTTCTTGACCTACCCATGACCTCATATCTTTTCATCCCCTTTCATTGTTGATGTCATATGTCTGACATCAACTTGCTACAGCAATTCGCCATCCTTCCCATGTATTTATGAAGGACGGCGAATTGTTGATCTACCAGTACCGTGGTTCAGTGCCTAGAACTACTTCGACGGGGAGAAGTGGTTACCGTCTGCCTCTTCGTCATATTGACGAGCCATTTTGATATCTAAAATTTCGTGAATTACCAGTTCTACTGTAGCAAGAGCTGGATTTTCACCTTTTACAATATGACCGCCAAATACGGTGCCTTTTTTATCACACATGGTTGCATGGAAGTGAATCTCGCTCTTGCCGTCTTTCTCGGTGATCAGGCCCATGCCGTTCATCAGCTCGACCGGTCCCTCGACGCGGTTTACATCCCCATAGCCAGCCCCAAGTTTGGCATTGTTTGGAACAAGAATATAATATCCGGCTTTTTGGAGGCTGCCAATGCAGTTCACCCAGCCGCCTTTGATACCATTTTCGTCACAAATCTTCTCAATGCCTGTTATAAGATCTGTCCCCGGCTGGATTCGTGCTGCTACCTGCTTGCCAGCCTTACCTGCTGCAAATTTAACTCTTACTTCGTTACTCATTATAACTACCTCCATATATTTTTTATTATGAATCCCCTATTACGGAGCTTCAGACACCTTTAAGATTAAAGCCGAAGCTTACTCAGCTTTCTTTTTTACGCTTATATCCACACCTGTAATATTCTGCAATACCTTGACTACCGCAGAATGATCTTTCTTACCAAAACCAAGTGCACGTGCAGCTTCATAATACTGCAATGCTGTACTCGTAAGATTTAGTGGAACTTGCAGATCACGAGAAGTGTCTAAGGCAAGGCACAAATCTTTATGCTGCAAATCAATGGCAAAACCTGGCTCAAAATTCCCAACTAGCATATTATTAGGCATTCTTTCAATTGCAAAGCATCGAGCTGCTCCTTTGCCAAGTACTTCTTGCAACAAAACAGGGTCGGCTCCAGCCTTGACGCCGATTGTCCAGGCTTCGGCTACTGCTGCCCACTGTATCCCAACTATTATCTGGTTAACCATCTTGGCAGTTTGGCCTGCCCCAATTTCGCCGAACCGAACAATTGATTTGCCCATTGCTTCCAAAATAGGCATGCTTTTTTCGAATACTTCTTTGGCACCACCTACCAAAATGGCAAGCGTGCCCGCTTCGGCACCAACAACGCCGCCTGTTACCGGCGCGTCGATCATATTCACACCTTTTTCGGCTGCCATTGCAGCGAGCTTCTTAGCCGCCCCTGGCGCAATTGAGCTCATATCGATAATTGTACCGCCAGTTGCCATTCCTGCTAAAACCCCGTTATCCCCTGATAAGACAGACTCAACATGCGGTGAGTTCGGTAGCATGGTAATGACCGTGCCACAGTTACTTGCCAACTCTTTAGGAGTAGCGGCAGCTTTAGCGCCGAGTGCAACTAATTCTTCCACTGGAGCCGGGTTGAGATCATATACATAAAGTGGAAATCCCGCCTTAATTAAATTCTTTGCCATTGGTTTGCCCATTGCTCCGAGACCAATAAAACCTACTGATGTTTTCACAATGCATTTCTCCTTTTCCTAATTCAAATTTGAGACTTAATCAACACTTCTTTTAAAATGCTACTTTATCCAAGCCTTTGAGGTTCAACATCTTTCTCGCCTCATCTGGAGTAGCAATTTCAAAACCCATTCGTTCAGCAATCTCCCTCATAACAGTAACTTGTTCAGCGTTTGACTTGGCTAATTGGCCCCGTTTCAACCAGAGGCTGTCTTCCAGACCAACACGGGCATTGCCACCCATCGCCAATGCCGCTGCCTCCACGGAAAATTGCTGTCTTCCGGGAGCGACACAAGACCACATAAACTCGCCAATCTGTTCTTTTGCAGTTTTCACTAAAAACGAGAGATTGTCAACCGAACACTGAATACCGCCTAAGACACCAGTAACAAACTGCAAATAGATCGGCTGTTTTACTATCCCTTTTTTCACGAAATAGGCGATGTTATTAATCATACCGACATCAAAAACCTCGAATTCCGGCAGAGTCCCATTTTCATTCATAATGTTAATGCAATATTCAATTGTCTTGAAGGTGTTAGCAAAGATGTAGTCATAGGTGTTCTTTAGAAAAGGAATTTCCCAATCATGGATCGGCTTAATTTTTTCTGCCGCCGGGCTTAACACGAAGTTCATTGAGCCGGCGTTACAGGAAGCGATTTCCGGTTTTAGCTTCGGAATAACAGCAAGTCGCTCTTCCGGCGTCATGCCCAAGGCTCCACCTGTGGTTATACCAATGACAACATTGCATCTTTTCTTAATTCCCGATACAATCTCATACATCGCGTCTATATCAGAAGTGGGCTTTCCCGTTTCCGCTTCGCGCGCATGAATATGTACCATTGATGCTCCGGCCTCATAAGCTTTTACAGCCTCATCAATAATCTGCGCAGAACCTTGCGGTATATATGGTGACATTGAAGGTGTTGTAACAGCTCCAGTAATTGCGGCTGTTAACATTACTTTATTACTCATTTTTATATCACTCTTTCTTTTGACGATTAGGTAGCATTATGTAGATTTTTTCACTAATTTTAGAATCGGCAAGATTACTTGCTTAAAGTGGCCGACATATTGTTGTTAGTTGTGCAAACATCAGTATCGTTTTGCAATATCGGTTTTATTTTGACAATTGTCAACAGGAAGATAATTCCTACAAAGGCGAGAGATGCGCCAAAATACAAGGCATTTTCAAATTTGTTATTCGAGGCCGTTACGATAAAACCGGTGATCGCTGGGGCAAAAACTCCAGCCAGTGTCCCCAGGGTATTCAGTACTCCACCGATTACGCCACTGTCTTTCGGCGAAATTGTAATTGGGGCTCCCCAGAACGCACCGTAACTAAATCCCAAAGCTCCAATCGACAGGGCCATATACAGCACTGCCACATAAGCATTAGGCGTATATGCTCCCAAAATGAGGAAGATACCACAGCCGGCGAATCCGATTACGATCGGTATCCGACGGCCAAAATTACTTCCCCGCGTCTTTGTCCAAAGGTCTGAAATGTACCCACCCAATGGTATGGTGGCGATGCATACGAGATAGGGAACCATGGCAAACCAACCAGTTTTTATCAACGAAAAACCACGTCCCATTACCAAATAACCCGGCAACCACGTCATATACAAGTACCAAAGGTAATTATGGCAAAAGTATGCCAGTGCCAAGGCCCAAACCGATTTATTCGTCAACACCACTTTCAAATTAATAGGCTAGTTCATAACTTCCGGGGGATCCTGATCCGCTTTTATATACTCCAATTCTTCCTTGGAAATTGAAGGATGCTGTTCCGGACGATCGCAACCATACCAATTCCACAATGCGCACCATAGTACGCCAACAATCGCGAAGGCATAAAATGACACTTGCCATCCCCATTGTTCTGTGATATAAACAGTTAGAGGCATGGTAAGCATGATACCTACAGGCATCCCTAAGATATAGAACGACATTGCTCTACCGGCCTCACTCTTTGGCATCCACCGTGCAGTCAGGGAGACATGAACGGGAGCATTTACTCCTTCGCCGGCACCAATCAGGGAACGAATGGCCAACATCATCCCCAAAGAAGCACCAAGCGGAGTAATGAAGACAAATAGTGACCACCACAACGTCCCAAATATTATAACTTTTTATCCACCGAACTTATCAGCCAACCACCCGCCTGGTATTTGCGTCAAAGCATATCCCACAAAAAACGCTGATTGTACCAGTCCGTAATCCGCTGCTGTCCACCCGAACTCTTTAATCATGATTAGTCCGGCAACAGAAATATTGACCCTATCCATATACCATACAATGTAGCTTAGCCATAAAATAATAGCAACCCACCAACGAACACCTATCTTCCCAGGTTGATTACTCATAATATTTCCTCTCAGTTTATTCTTTCCAGATTAGTACTTCTAGAAAAGATCGAAATAACACTATAAGTTACTTTTCGATGAGGAACGAACACTCCTGAACAATATCAGTAGCTGGATCTAGGCCTTATCTCGTTGGAATATTTTCTAAAATCTCCTTACATAAAGCACCTCCTTATTCAGGATATGCTTTTCATCCTTTGGAAAAACGCTCAGCCCTTCGATGAAAGGCCGAGTGTTTTTCCAACAAGCTTTTGTTTAGAGTATGGCTTAAGCCGGTTCATCAAGCAAAGATAATAATACAAAGCCGATAATACTTGCGACCGCGAAATAGATGAAAACCGCATCATATGTCTTAAAAGTGTCTAATAGAAGACCTGCCAGCATGGGAGAAACAAAGCCCCCCAGATTACCACCGCTATTGACGATGGCTATAGCTACTGGATAGGTTGATACTGTTGTCAGGCCCATCGAGTAAGCCATAAAATTTTGCCATCCAATATTCAGCAAAAATCCAGAAAGAAAAAGACCAATCGTAACCATGGTAACGGTTGTGGGTAAATAGATCATTACAATCATTATTATTGCTACCGACAAGGCTGTCAGAAGCATGTTAGGTTTCCGTCTTCCAAGTAAAATGTTATCAGATACCCAGCCACCGCCTATTACACCGATACATCCACCAATCCATGGCGCAGCGGCGACAAAACCCATGGTCATCAGCGGAAATCCTTTGGCATTTACTAGGTATGAGGGAACCCAGGTCAACAAACCGTACAAAACCTGGCACATCATGAAATAAGCGATGGTATTGATCCAAATGTTCTTTGACTTCAGTACTTTCATCTTGGTATCGAGGGTCTCAACCTTCTTCAGGCGGATAAACTTGTCAAACCAACCGAAGTCTCCTTGAACTTGTGCAGCCGGACTTGTAGCTGTTGCTTCCACCGTTGCCGCAGTTTCAGTATCTTCCATAATATATGCTTTTTCTTGGTCATTGCAATAAGGACTTTCTTTGGGACTATTGTGGATCAAGAGATACCAAAGTATCGCCATAACGATACCAGGGAAACCAAACCAGTAAAATACCGAACGCCACCCATAATTAACCAATATCCACACACCAACGATAGGAACAACAATTGGCGCAAACATTACTGATGCAGAAAAAAACGAAGTAGCAAAGGATTGTTCCTTTTTCGGAAACCAAGTTTTAACGGTAGTTGCCATGCCAACCGGGCCGGGGCCTTCCGATATACCTAATGCCAGACGCAGCCATGTCAATTGCGCAGCACTAGTTGCTGTGCCCATTAGAACCGTAACAAGCGAGAATAAAAAGACAGATACCGGGACCAACACGCGTGTGCCATACCGACTATAAATAAAACCTGCCGGAATTTGCACTAATGCATAGCTTAAAAAGAAGAAGCTAGCTAACTGGCCTAACTGCAAATTAGTAAGTTCAAACTCTTGTTTAAGAGTAGGAAGCACTATACCAAGATTAGTACGGTCAGCAAAGTTAATCGTATAGGTTACAAACAATATTGCCAAAACTATCCACCGATAATTTGACTTGTTTTGGACGGCTGCACTGATTTTTGAGGTTGGAGATATACCTGCGCTCATATTTTTACAGCTCCCTTTACTTTGTAATATTTTTGAGCCAAAGTAATTTGTACTGACCAAGTAATTACATCAGCTTTTTTGATTGCCAAGGACACCTATGCAATACCGTCTAAAGCCTTTTGGGCAATATTGATAATATCCTGGACATTTGCCACCCGGGGATTAACAGGAACATTACCTGTTTTCGCGGCCTCCTCAGCCAAATGGGGAAGATCGTTTTCAGTTACGCCAAACTGCCGAAGGCCTTTAATAATTCCGATGTCTTTCATTAAGCTCTTAACGGCAGTTACGGATTTTTGCGCTGCCTCCAGCACTGACAAACCCCTAATATCTTCACCCATCAATTCAGCAATTTTGGCAAATTTCTCCGGACATGCTAAATAATTAAATTCCATTACATGGGGCAGCAAAATCGCATTGCCAATACCGTGGGGAATGGGGAAATAGGCTGCCGCCGGAACTACGAAGGCATGGGCCAGTCCCAGTCTGGTCACGTTAAACGCCAGCGCCGCGATCATGCTTGCATACAGCATATCTTCCCTTGCTTGGATGTCCCGGCCATTAACAACAGCTTTGCGCAAACTCCGTCCAATCAAGGCAATGGCCTTCTCCGACATAGCTTCCGATATGGGTTGAGTAGCCGTACAGACATATGATTCAATAGCATGGGTTAAGGCATCCATGCCGGTAGAGGCTGTCAACGACGCAGGAAGCGATAGCGTCAGCAAAGGGTCGGCAAGAGCAACTGTAGGCATTAGATACCAACTGCCGACTCCGGCTTTAAGCTTCGTTTGCTTATTAGTAAGTACGGACCAATATGTTGCCTCACTACCTGTCCCAGCAGTGGTAGGTATAGCTATAACTGGCAGTGTAGGATTCTTGAGTTTACCAATGCCCGCATACTCACTTATATCACCAGGATTAGTAACCATAGCGGCTATGGCCTTTGAAGCATCTAGCGCGCTACCACCACCAACACCGATGATTAAGTTACAGTTATTTGTTTTTGCAATCTCGGTAACATTCATCACCAATTGGGTCGATGGATCAGATTCAACTTGGTCAAAAACAATATAGTTAATTTTTGCGGCTTCTAACGAAGCGATAATTCCTTGGAGCAGGCCTGCTTTGGTTACTCCGGGATCGGTCACAACCATGGCTGTTTGGGCACCAAGGCTGGCAGCAATTTTGCCAACTTGTTCTGCTGCGCCGCGCCCAAATATCAATTCTGTTGGCATTTTATACTGATAAATGGTATTAGTCATGAACATCATCTCCGTCTCGACAATATTTCATCTTGAATAGTGGCCATCAGAAATACCTTTTCCTGCGGCATCCTTACTACTTACTTCCTAGAAACTCCGGATAGCTCTTGCCAGCTTTTCCAATGTCAGAAAGGTCGTACTCATTTACAAAAATGGTAACAGCTTCTTCCTTTACGCCTACTGATTTCACCATGGCTTCCGTTACCAGCTTGTACATCTCTTTCTTCTGTTCATTGGTTTTTCCGGCAGCGATGTTGATCTGAATTATTGGCATGATTTAACCTCCTTTCTAGATAATCATTTCATCCTCTCACAAAACGTAATTGGTGATACCTCACTAGAATGGGAATTTAATCAACCAGATAGCGTATTCTCAGCGGGACATACGTTATCCGGTTTGAAAGCAGTTGGGCGGTTGAGCATTATAGCCTCTCTTGCTCTTGTTACCCGCCGATCTCTACACTAATGCCTAATTGGCTTAGTGTTCGCTGAAGTTCTTCCATATTATCCTTCGTCGGTGGTTCGATATCCAGTTTGTATTCCTGACCTAGTCGAAAGTACTTAGGTCTGCCAAAATCATGATAGGGAAGCAGATGAATTTCAGCGATGCCTAGCTCTCTGGCGAAGCTTGCAATTTGAGATAAGTGTTCTAAGCTATCGTTTAAGCCAGGTATCACAGGCACCCTGATCACTATATCTACTCCCGTTGCAGCTATCTTGCGCAAATTGGCAAGAATCAGCATGTTCTCTACGCCGGTCAATTGTTTGTGAGCCTCATTGTCAAGGTGCTTAATATCAAATAGAACTGTGTCAAGATACGGTAAACAGCGTTCTATTTTTTCGAAAGGGGCAAAGCCGCAAGTCTCGATGGCGGTATCTATACCGTGCTCCTTACATTTCTGCAGCAAGGCATAGAGGAAATCGGCTTGGGCAAACGGCTCCCCTCCCGAGAAGGTAACCCCTCCACCAGAGGACTCATAAAATACCAAATCACCCTGAATCTCCTCAAGTGCCTCCATGACCGTATACTGCTTGCCTATTTCTTGCAGGCATTCGGCATAGCAAATTTTTGTACAACGTCCACACAACGTACACTCGGTTCGATTTATCACTACACCGGTCGGGGTAATGGTGATGGCGTTTACCGGACAACTTCTAACACATTTCTCGCATCTGAAACAGCGGTTTTGCAAAATAGTAATTTCATTGTTAAATGATTGAGATTCAGGATTGGCGCACCAAACACAATGGAGAGGACATCCTTTAAAAAAAACCAAAGTTCGTATACCCCGCCCATCGTGAATGGAGTATCTTTGGATATTAAAAATGTTTCCTTTTAATGTTGATGGCGGTATTGCTTTACCCTGTTTCATTCATTACCCCCTGTTTAAAGTAAGTGCTCAGTCCGCTCAATAACGTTATTTTGTAATTTTTCATCTAAATCCACAAAAAACGCGCTATAACCAGCTACTCTGACCATCAAATCCCGGTACTTCTCCGGATCCTTTTGCGCCGCCCGAAGCGTATCGGCCGACATAACATTGAATTGCACATGCATCAGCTTGAGAGCGCAAAATGATCGTAATAATGCAATAAAGTTCTTAATGTCCTTATCGTTTTTGAGGGTCGAGGGGTGGAGTTTTACGTTAAGTAGAGTACCATTAACAGCTGCCGCATGTTCCACTCTTGCTACCGAGCGGAGCACTGCGGTCGGCCCCTTGAGGTCACAACCA
This sequence comes from Sporomusaceae bacterium ACPt, assembly GCA_041428575.1. Lineage (GTDB taxonomy): Bacteria > Bacillota > Negativicutes > Sporomusales > Sporomusaceae > Sporomusa_D > Sporomusa_D carbonis. The sequence continues at coordinate 534,873 of CP155570.1, read as the reverse complement.
TTAACCGGTGAAATGCCATCGGCAAGTGCTTCTCCTTTTTTTCGACCGTTAGGTAGCGCAGCTACCACTCCGCCCAGCGGCACGTTAGCTGCTACAGGATATAGTCCCGGACGATATTTACCACCACGTGGATTTCGATACTGTGATACTTCTCTGCAATAAAACAAACCAATCTCTCTTGCCATTAAATCAGGTAGGTTTTCAGCATTGCCATATTTCGGCACTTTGTTCCGCAGAAGCAGGCGCACGTCCTCCTGCTCTTCGAAGTTATGGTCTAGGGAATCGATCAGTTCACCCATAGAAATTTGCTGTGTATCAAACACACAAGTCTTTATTGCCGCAAGTGCATCAGCAACATCGGCCAAGCCAATACCTTGTGGACCGGTATAATTATAACGGGCCCCACCTTCTACTAAATCCTTGCCCTTGGCGATGCAGTCATCGATAAATGACGATATGAATGGAGTCGGAATTAATTCACGATGCACATAATCCCAGGTATTTAGCATGCTTACCATATGGGCGATAAAATACGAAATCTGTTCCTTGAATGCTTTCATCACCTGGTCAAAGGTTTGGAACTCTTTGGCATTGCCAGTAGCAGGTCCGATTTGCTTACCGCTTAATTGACAAACCCCATTATGAAGAGCTAATTCAAGACACTTTCCTAAATTAAACATAGCCGCATTAGTCCAGCCGTTTGTGTTACCCGATGGAGTAGGTTCTACACAGCCGACGATTGCATAATCACGAGCTTCTTCCAAAGGAATACCGTCACTCATAAGCGCCGGAATAATTACTTCGTCATTAAATATTGCCGGTTTACCGCCAGCTGTTTTGACTAACTCCGCCACCTTTAACAGAAACTTTTCAGGCGTGGTGCTATGCACGCGCACGGAAAGCGATGGTTGTGGCATTTGAATATGTTTATCGGCCTCGATGCACATATAAGAAAGTTCGTTGGTTGCATCTTCGCCGTCTTTATTGAGGCCGCCCACGATGATATTCTGTGACATCGTCACCCCCCCGAAGTATTTTGCTGCAGGAGGATTATCGCTGAGCTTTATTACCTCATTATGTTTAAGCCATACACAGTCAACTAATTCTTGAGCTTGTTCAAGCGTTAGTTTATTCTCCTTTAAATCCTGTGCTAAATAGGGATAAAGGTACTGGTCAAATCTACCGGGGGATTCTGCCAAGCCATCAGTCTCAATTTGAATGATTAACTGGAGGAACCAGAAAGATTGCAACGCTTCATGGAAACTACGGGCAGGATATTCCGGTACCCGCCGGCAAACTTCGGCAATAGTCTCCAGTTCTTTCTTTCTGCCAGAATTAATTTCTTGCTGCGCCAGTTCCTCTGCCAATTGAGCGTAACGATTGGCAAATTCCGCTACTGCATCACAGACAATCAATACAGCGCGATAAAATTGCAGCTTACCGATACCTTCTGGGCTCGCTGGATCCAAGGAATTCATCAAAGCAACTACCTCATCCTTTAACCCGGAAAAACCCTTTTTTAGAATTATTTCATAATTAGCCACATAATGCCCTGTACAATTACGTAATAGCAACGTTGGGGCTATTACTGGGTATGTTTGTTCAAAAACCTCCCGTGTTTCCTCAGTGAGTAGACCAAGCGCCCGTTCCATGACAGTTTTTCCCCGCCAATAACCCAACACGTCTCGTAGAACCTGTTTATCCTGCTCATTTATTGCAAACCGGTTTAAATTACGTGTACCAAAAGTTTCTAGTTGTTCTGTTACCCAAGGCGCGGAAGTTTCCGGAAATACGGGTGCCTTATTGGGTGCGCTGGCCTGATTACCCACAATGAGTTCCCCGTCAGCAATATAGATCGACATTCCTCTCAGTATATCCCGCAGTGCTTTGGCACGGCGAATCACCATCGGTTCCGTTTCGGTTTCCTGATAACTTTTAGTAATCAAAACAGCCCGTTCCACACAGATAGCCTTTTCAAATGACCGGAGTCTCTCTCTCAGGCGTTGAATTCGCAAGGTAGCTCCCATCTGACTTCCCTCCCTTTAATGTGAGATATTTTTGAAAATATTGCATATTTAAAATAGCTAATTATCAATTGACTATTCAATATACGTGCCAAAGCTATGCCGCCAAAACACCACTATATTGGTTGAAATTTCAGTCACTTTAATACCGACGTTAACCACCAGTATTTTTCATTGACCCTCAAAAAAATAGCCACTCAGATCAATCGCCCCACCACAGCCTTTTGCACTCCAGTTCTAAATCATCGCCCGTCCGGAATGGTAGCTAATTCGCCATCCTTCCCATGTATTTATGAAGGACGGCGAATTGTTGATCTACCAGTACCGTGGTTCAGTGCCTAGAACTACTTCGACGGGGAGAAGTGGTTACCGTCTGCCTCTTCGTCATATTGACGAGCCATTTTGATATCTAAAATTTCGTGAATTACCAGTTCTACTGTAGCAAGAGCTGGATTTTCACCTTTTACAATATGACCGCCAAATACGGTGCCTTTTTTATCACACATGGTTGCATGGAAGTGAATCTCGCTCTTGCCGTCTTTCTCGGTGATCAGGCCCATGCCGTTCATCAGCTCGACCGGTCCCTCGACGCGGTTTACATCCCCATAGCCAGCCCCAAGTTTGGCATTGTTTGGAACAAGAATATAATATCCGGCTTTTTGGAGGCTGCCAATGCAGTTCACCCAGCCGCCTTTGATACCATTTTCGTCACAAATCTTCTCAATGCCTGTTATAAGATCTGTCCCCGGCTGGATTCGTGCTGCTACCTGCTTGCCAGCCTTACCTGCTGCAAATTTAACTCTTACTTCGTTACTCATTATAACTACCTCCATATATTTTTTATTATGAATCCCCTATTACGGAGCTTCAGACACCTTTAAGATTAAAGCCGAAGCTTACTCAGCTTTCTTTTTTACGCTTATATCCACACCTGTAATATTCTGCAATACCTTGACTACCGCAGAATGATCTTTCTTACCAAAACCAAGTGCACGTGCAGCTTCATAATACTGCAATGCTGTACTCGTAAGATTTAGTGGAACTTGCAGATCACGAGAAGTGTCTAAGGCAAGGCACAAATCTTTATGCTGCAAATCAATGGCAAAACCTGGCTCAAAATTCCCAACTAGCATATTATTAGGCATTCTTTCAATTGCAAAGCATCGAGCTGCTCCTTTGCCAAGTACTTCTTGCAACAAAACAGGGTCGGCTCCAGCCTTGACGCCGATTGTCCAGGCTTCGGCTACTGCTGCCCACTGTATCCCAACTATTATCTGGTTAACCATCTTGGCAGTTTGGCCTGCCCCAATTTCGCCGAACCGAACAATTGATTTGCCCATTGCTTCCAAAATAGGCATGCTTTTTTCGAATACTTCTTTGGCACCACCTACCAAAATGGCAAGCGTGCCCGCTTCGGCACCAACAACGCCGCCTGTTACCGGCGCGTCGATCATATTCACACCTTTTTCGGCTGCCATTGCAGCGAGCTTCTTAGCCGCCCCTGGCGCAATTGAGCTCATATCGATAATTGTACCGCCAGTTGCCATTCCTGCTAAAACCCCGTTATCCCCTGATAAGACAGACTCAACATGCGGTGAGTTCGGTAGCATGGTAATGACCGTGCCACAGTTACTTGCCAACTCTTTAGGAGTAGCGGCAGCTTTAGCGCCGAGTGCAACTAATTCTTCCACTGGAGCCGGGTTGAGATCATATACATAAAGTGGAAATCCCGCCTTAATTAAATTCTTTGCCATTGGTTTGCCCATTGCTCCGAGACCAATAAAACCTACTGATGTTTTCACAATGCATTTCTCCTTTTCCTAATTCAAATTTGAGACTTAATCAACACTTCTTTTAAAATGCTACTTTATCCAAGCCTTTGAGGTTCAACATCTTTCTCGCCTCATCTGGAGTAGCAATTTCAAAACCCATTCGTTCAGCAATCTCCCTCATAACAGTAACTTGTTCAGCGTTTGACTTGGCTAATTGGCCCCGTTTCAACCAGAGGCTGTCTTCCAGACCAACACGGGCATTGCCACCCATCGCCAATGCCGCTGCCTCCACGGAAAATTGCTGTCTTCCGGGAGCGACACAAGACCACATAAACTCGCCAATCTGTTCTTTTGCAGTTTTCACTAAAAACGAGAGATTGTCAACCGAACACTGAATACCGCCTAAGACACCAGTAACAAACTGCAAATAGATCGGCTGTTTTACTATCCCTTTTTTCACGAAATAGGCGATGTTATTAATCATACCGACATCAAAAACCTCGAATTCCGGCAGAGTCCCATTTTCATTCATAATGTTAATGCAATATTCAATTGTCTTGAAGGTGTTAGCAAAGATGTAGTCATAGGTGTTCTTTAGAAAAGGAATTTCCCAATCATGGATCGGCTTAATTTTTTCTGCCGCCGGGCTTAACACGAAGTTCATTGAGCCGGCGTTACAGGAAGCGATTTCCGGTTTTAGCTTCGGAATAACAGCAAGTCGCTCTTCCGGCGTCATGCCCAAGGCTCCACCTGTGGTTATACCAATGACAACATTGCATCTTTTCTTAATTCCCGATACAATCTCATACATCGCGTCTATATCAGAAGTGGGCTTTCCCGTTTCCGCTTCGCGCGCATGAATATGTACCATTGATGCTCCGGCCTCATAAGCTTTTACAGCCTCATCAATAATCTGCGCAGAACCTTGCGGTATATATGGTGACATTGAAGGTGTTGTAACAGCTCCAGTAATTGCGGCTGTTAACATTACTTTATTACTCATTTTTATATCACTCTTTCTTTTGACGATTAGGTAGCATTATGTAGATTTTTTCACTAATTTTAGACTACTGTTCTTGATCGGGTATGGTGTTATAGGTACCTGGCTGAACTAAATCAGCCGAGACCTTGTCACCGTGCTGCCTCTTGCATGAATTCCAGCCTTTCGTCATCCGGTCCTAAAAAGAAGATATTTTGCATGCCGTTCTTCAGCATCCCAGGATCATCAGATAGTAGCTTTACCCCTGCGGCGCGTAGTTCATCAATCGCAGCGGTAATATCTCCTACTTTAAAGGCAATATGGTTCACCCCTCCACCCGTGCGTTCCTGAGAGTTACTTTGTAAAAATTGCACTAATTCGATTGTTTGTCCCGCTGCATTGAGAAAGATAAGCTTCACTCTTTCGTCCTGGTAAACATTCACGAGTTCACATCCTAAAATCCGCTGATAGAAACGACTTGACTTATCAGCATCTTTAACTACAATTCCAGTATGTGCCACATTGTACATTTTTCCACTCCTCCGTAAAACTAATCAGAATTAAAATTCAACGTAAAAATCACGGAATAATCATGCTTTTCCAGCTCAAGCGCACAGGAATTACAAATACTTCGGCTGATCATCATATTGTCTGATGTTCTACTTATCTTTATATTACACCATATTTCTGAATTGTCAATGTCTTTTTTTTCTCATTTTTTTCATTTTTTTCATATTCCACAGTCTATGAGAAAATACATAAAATTTTCTGGAAAATACAAGAAAAAAAAGGTTCTTAGTGCCAATAGCGAATCTATATGTATTACCGGATATGGAGTAAACGCCATGGGCTGGAAAGGAATATCAAATTTAGAGTGTTAATTTGCAAAACTCTTAGCAGAAACCGGACAAAACTTGCAAAATATATCGTAAATCTGTTTTTGTATGTTAATTATCCCCATAGCAGAAACCTTCTCGTAAATGTTTCACCAACAAGTACAAATTAAATTTATGGCTATTTTATCATAAAATCTGCTCAACCGTAAATGATAACTAAGTCTATACATAGATCATACATATTGTATTTATAGATCGATGCATTATATCAAAACAATATATGCAGATGGTTGTCCTTCTTCAGCGGAAGGATAAGGCAATGCTGGGGAGCAACCTGATCGTCCTAAACAGCATAACAGTTTTTTACAATTGCCAACACCCCAGATTTTGTATATGATATTTCTTAAGGCAGCAATTTTTTATACACATTTCCCAAAGCACACTGTATCGCACACACATAAGCTATCCACCCCATCGTATTCGTTATTTCCTTTTTTGCAGAGATTGATATCAGTCTACTCAATTCCTTTTGTTCGTCCAAGCAAAGTGGGTAGGACATGGCTCGAAGAAAGGACCTGGCTAACACCGGGGCGTGCTTTCCTCTACACCTGTTTCCAGGTTAGGTACCAGGACGCCCTTTCCGAAGAGGCTACGACTGCTTCGATTTCCGGAGCGTTGTAAGGTTTATGCGGCACAGCATACAAGGCAAGAGTGATTTGAAGGTCTTGCGTCTGCCGATACATAAATATCGTTTAGCACTGTACTAGCATTTCTTAACGTTTACAATCACATGACGCTTGCGGCTTTCGTGACCATGAACGTCCTCCAGACGCCGCGGACATATTATGTTTTTTCTGCGAAATCTATGTTCTGTGGTACACTCAAGATTTTTTGTGAGTCCTGCGGTTCAACCGAGTCTCTTGCCGGAGAAGTTGTCTGTCATGGCTTTTCCTTGTCTCCTTACCTTTTCAATCTATCTATTTGCGTTAATGGCAGTTTAACGATATCGTCCTTTGCAAGGGTTATCTGATGTATGGAAAACCATAAAAACCAGTGTATTCGAATGGTCTACACAGAGGCTTGAGCTGGAATTCCGTCGTCTCAGTTTTTACTGAAACTAAAAGCGTCGTAGGTGAGCTATGTCTTGTTAACTGTAAATATTTGTTCCCAGATTTACTCATTTAAAATAATGCAGGAGTGTGGCTTATATGCTTGAAGAGAAAGCACAGCAGGTAAAAAAAGTACTGGTTACTCAAAATGTAACTCAACAACTGATTGATTTAATTATGAATGGGACAATTTTACCTGGAGAAAAATTACCAACAGAAAAACAATTGATGGAAATTTTCGGAGTCGGCAGAAGCTCTCTTCGTGAAGCAATGCGTGCACTCGTTGCTTTAGGGCTAATAGAAGTTAGAGTTCCCGAAGGTACTTTTGTATCTCAAACATTTGGAGAGTTCTTTACTAAGCAATTATCACTCATGTCTAAGATCAGTTTTGACAACATAACTGAATTGATAGAAGCGCGCATTGCTATTGAAACAGATGTTGTCGAGTTAGCAACAATGAAGGTTACTCCTGAAGATGTTGAAAATTTAAACCATATTATGGAAATGATGAAAAAAGCACAAACGTCAGAAGAACATCAAAAAATCGACTTGGAGTTCCATAACACCTTGGCAAAACTTTCAAGAAACTCTTTTATGTATGAGACTATGAAAATATTACATGGAATTACAGCTTGGTGGATAGGCAAGGTTGCCCAAATTGAATCTGCCAGCGAGCTAGCAACTGTACAACACGAGAATATTGTTAAGGCTATTCAAACAAGGGATGTAAATGCAGCATCGGAAGCAATGAAAGAACATTTATATTATGTAAGTGATTTATTAGTGAAAGTACACAAACTTGATGAACACAATAAAATGACGTGATATGATTAAAATCCATTGGATGGATTTCGGAAAATCTCGCTCAGCACCTAGTTTACACCAGTGCTGAGCGAGATTTTTTTTGTGTTTTTTAATTCTCAAGTGGCAGCTGGACATAAAGATACAGCCAAACCATAGTTTCGTCCGGATAACAGTTGTTCCTTTCCCGATAGCATTTTTATTTAAAAGACATTGACAATTCATAATTTTGTTGTAAAATAGAGATAATTCAATGTCAGACAATATGATGTTGAAAGTAGTTGACTATTTGCATAATAAAAAATTGAATGATTGGATACCGAATTTTAGTATGTCGTAAGTTTGATAATCGAAGGAAATTCAGTTTTATGCTTCTCTATGAGGCTTTAACTAAATTAATAATTCGTGAAAAGGAGGAATTAGTTTTTTATTGAGAATTGATACTTAATTTATTCGGAACTAATACTTATTTAACTGAGAGGAGAGATACCAATGAACGCTAATAATTTTCAGCGCATCGGGATTGCCGGAGCAGGCATCATGGGAGCCAGCATCGCACAATGTTTTGCGAATGCCGGATATAGTGTCGTGATTTATGACCTAAAAGATGAGTTTCTGAACAGAGGCCGAACAGCAATCAAACAAAATCAAAGCAGTTTAATCGCTGAAGGGTTATTAACCCAGCAGCAAGCTGATGACGCAGCGAAGAAAATCACCTATACTACCCAAATCGACGATCTGAGCGACGCATCCCTTGTTATTGAGGCAATTATAGAAAAGCTAGATATCAAGCAACAGTTTTGGCAAAAACTAAGTCGCATTGTTAGTCCTGATGCCATTTTGGCCACCAACACCTCCGGACTAAGTGTTACTGCTATTGGTCAAAACGTACTGTATCAGGGGCGTTTTGCAGGAATGCACTGGTGGAACCCGCCGCATATCGTGCCATTAGTTGAGGTAATTATGGCGAAATACACCAGTGAGGATACAGCAAATAGCTTGATGGAAATCTCAAAACAGTTAGGCAAAATACCCATTCTCGTCAAAAAAGACGCCCACGGCTTTGTAGGAAATAGACTCCAATTCGCTGTTTTCCGTGAAGCACTGAATATTGTCGAACAGGGCATAGCAACAGTCGAAGATGTAGATAAAGCGCTCAAGTTTGGGCCGGGATTACGCTATTCTGTTCTTGGCGCACTAGAAACGGCAGATCTGGGCGGACTGGATACCTTTTACTATATCTCTTCCTACTTATTTGCCGATTTAAGCCAAGCATCCAAACCGCCTGAATTTTTGAAAAAACTGGTTGATGAAAACAATTTTGGTGTAAAAACCGGCAAGGGTTTTTACGACTATGCCGACGGAAAAGATGTAGAAGTCATCCGCCGCAGAGACGTCATGTTCCTGCAACTATTAAAAATGCTTACACAGCAAGGCATTTTACCATCAAAATAGAGAGGTGTGAAAAAATGAGAAGCAACCAGATGAAAGCGGGTATGGAAAAAGCCCCGCACCGATCATTGTTCAAAGCACTGGGCCTAATTAATGAAGAAATTAAAAAACCTTTTGTCGGTATTGTCAATCCGTTCAATGAGATCATTCCTGGGCATGTTCACATGAACACCTTGGCCGAGGCCGTCAAGGCTGGTGTGTGGCAAGCCGGAGGGACACCAGTACAATTTCCCACCATCGGTGTATGTGACGGAATAGCAATGAACCATGAGGGTATGAAGTATTCGTTGGTCAGCCGGGAATTAATTGCCGACTCGATTGAAATAATGGCGTCAGCTCACCGTTTCGATGGTCTTGTTTTCATAACAGCCTGTGACAAAATAGTACCGGGAATGCTCATGGCTGCCATGCGCTTAAATTTACCCTCCATCTTTGTCAGCGGCGGTCCCATGATGGCAGGCAAATGGCGTGGCAAGAAAGTAACGCTCACCTCGATTTTTGAAGCCGTTGGCAAAGTCGGGGCAGGAACAATGACGGAAGCAGACCTGTGTGAATTGGAAGATGAAGCCTGTCCCGGCTGTGGCTCCTGTGCCGGGATGTTTACCGCCAACTCTATGAACTGCATGACCGAAGCATTAGGCATTGCCTTACCGGGCAATGGTACCATTCCGGCCGTCCATGCCGCCCGACTGCGGTTAGCAAAACAAACAGGCCTGCAAATCATGGACTTAATCCAAAAGGATATTCGGCCGCGTGACATCATAACAGCGACAAGCTTCCAAAATGCATTAACTGTCGATATGGCTCTTGGTTGCTCGACCAACACTATCTTGCACTTGCCAGCGATTGCCAATGAGATCAAACACAAAATCACGCTGGAGTCAGTCAATGAAATCAGTAAAAAGACACCACACCTATGCAAACTGAGCCCTGCTGGTGAACATTGTCTGGAAGACCTGCACTTAGCAGGAGGCATTCCGGCGGTTATGGCAAAATTAGCGGAGCACAGCCTGCTAGACGGAACCCCCCTCACCGTAACAGGGAAAACAGTAGCAGAAAATCTCAAAGGCAAAGCCGTTGTGGATACCAGCGTAATTCGCAGTTTTGAAGATCCATATTCTGTTGATGGTGGTTTAGCCATTCTGTGGGGAAACATTGCCCCGGAAGGAGCTGTTGTGAAAAAAGGAGCCGTTCTTCCGGAAATGCTCAAACATGAAGGGCCAGCTCGAGTCTTTGACAATGAAGAAGATGCTTTCCAGGCAATTATGGGACGAAAAATTAAGCCAGGCGACGTAATAGTTATACGCTATGAAGGTCCTCAGGGCGGTCCGGGAATGAGAGAGATGCTGTCTCCTACATCAGCTCTTGCCGGAATGGGGTTGGACAGCTCTGTAGCGTTAATTACCGACGGACGATTTTCTGGAGTTTCCCGAGGAGCATCCATTGGCCACATCTCACCAGAAGCAGCTGCTGGCGGGCCAATTGCTCTAATCAATGAAGGCGACATCATCAGGATTGATATACCCAATAATCTGTTAGAAGTTGCTATCAGTCAAGATGAGCTGGAACGACGGCGTTCCGCATGGACGCCGCCACAACCGAAAGTTACGGAAGGTTACTTGAGCCGTTATGTTACTATGGTAACATCCGCAAGCACAGGAGCCGTACTGACTGTTCCTGGAAAAAATAAGCAAATATAAATACCGCCTTTTTTGGCCTGCTAACCAAAGCCCATTTCAAACTATCTGAGATGTAGTTTCATATGTACTAAAAACCATATGAAAATTAGAAACTGGGCCCATGTCAAACCTAACTCTATTCTTTCAGAAACCTTGGCATCGGCCAGTGCATACCTCGTCGATGCCAAGTCAGCTACAAAACGCTGGTTTTCGCTTGAGCGCGAAATAAAGCAAACAGAATACGCCGCTTATTGTTAGTCTCGTGCTGTCTTGATGGCTTTTTCCTAACTGCTAGCTAATTATTTGCGGCTTAGCCTGGTCCCATAAGTACCCAGTCTTTCTGCAGGTAAAGTTATCACTCAACTCACTTACAGGCCCATTGCCTGGCGGCCGAGGGGAAAATTGGTTAATCCTGCTGATTACTCAACTTGGGAAAGATCTAAGATAATGATAGATATGGCTCTCCCTAATTTGGGGAAGATTTAATTAATTCAGCCGACAAAATAAATACCTGGCGCTGCAGAAATAGAAGTAACAAGTCAGCATTATTTCTCAAGAATACGGCTTGGCACTAAATCAATTTCTAATTCAATTCTGAAGGAGGCATGATTTATGAAGAATTTAAATAGAAAAATGAAGTCCATGGATGGAAACACGGCTGCCGCCTATGTTTCCTATGCCTTTACCGATGTCGCAGCCATTTTTCCCATCACCCCTTCGTCTAACATGGCGGAAAGTGTGGATGAATGGGCGGCGCAAGGGAAGAAGAACATCTTCGGCCAAACCGTAGAAGTCATTGAAATGCAGTCCGAAGGCGGAGCCGCCGGGGCTGTACACGGCTCGCTGCAAGCCGGTGCCCTGACTACCACCTATACCGCATCCCAAGGCCTACTGCTTATGATTCCCAATATGTATAAAATTGCCGGTGAACTGCTGCCGGCCGTATTTCATGTTAGTGCCCGGGTCGTGGGTACTAATGCTATTAGCATTTTCGGTGACCATTCGGATGTTATGGCTACCCGGCAGACTGGATTCGCCCTGCTGGCCGAATCCAGTGTCCAACAAGTCATGGATCTGGCAGCGGTGGCTCATCTGTCGGCAATCAAAGGCAGAGTACCCTTCCTAAACTTCTTCGACGGCTTTAGAACCTCCCATGAAATACAGAAAATCGAAGTATTGGAATACGACGAATTGGCGAACCTGCTGGATCGCGATGCCGTAAATGCCTTCCGCCGCCGTGCTCTCAATCCAGATCATCCGGTTCTCAAAGGAACCGTGCAAAATCCGGATATTCATTTTCAGCAGCGAGAAGTATCTAACCGTTACTGGCAAGAACTTCCAGACATCGTAGAAGGCTATATGGCGGAAATCACAAAACTCACTGGCCGGGAGTATCACCTGTTCAATTATTACGGTGCCCCGGATGCCGAGCGCATGATTATCGCCATGGGCTCCATGTGTGGAACCATCGAAGAAGCAGTGGATTACCTCAATGCACAAGGGGAAAAAGTAGGCCTCCTCACTGTTCATTTATATCGTCCTTTTTCCCTGAAGCATTTCTTTAAATATATTCCGAAAACCGTAAAAAAGATTGCTGTATTGGACCGGACCAAAGAAATGGGTGCCCAAGCCGAGCCCCTCTACCTGGACGTGAAAACAGCCTTTTACGGTAAAGAGTGGCAGCCGGTAATCGTCGGTGGTCGCTGTGGCGTCGGCGGCAAAGACATCATCCCAGGCCATATCCTCAGCGTGTTCGAGAACCTCAAAGCCGCGCAACCCCAAGATCACTTCACCGTTGGGATTATAGATGATGTGAATCATACCTCCCTGCCCTTTGGTCAGGACATCGACACCACCGACCCGAGTACCAAAGCCTGCAAGTTCTGGGGGCTGGGGTCTGACGGCACCGTCGGTGCCAACAAGAGTGCCGTCAAGATCATAGGCGACCAGACCGACATGTACGCCCAGGCCTACTTCGCCTACGATTCGAAAAAGTCCGGCGGGATCACTGTATCCCACCTGCGCTTTGGCGACAAACAGATCAAGTCGCCGTACCTGATTAACAAAGCCGATTTCATTTCTTGCTCCCAGCAGTCCTATGTGGACAAGTACGACCTGCTGGCTGGTTTAAAACCAGGTGGCACCTTCCTGCTGAATACTACCTGGTCCACAGCGGAGCTGGACGAAAAATTGCCAGCCGCCATGAAGCAGTTCATTGCCGCTCAAAACATCAACTTCTATATCATCAATGCTGTGGAGATCGCCCAAAACCTAGGTCTGGGCGGTCGGTTCAACATGATCATGCAGTCAGCCTTCTTCAAATTAGCCAATATCATTCCCCTGGACAAAGCCGTACAATACCTCAAAGATTCCGTTATCAAGTCCTACGGCAACAAGGGCAGCAAGGTCATTGAGATGAACAACGCTGCCATCGACAAAGGAATTGAGGCCCTGGTCAAAGTCCATGTGCCTGAGGCCTGGAAAACTGCAGTTAACAGCACCACTGACCAAGCAAAGTTGGCTTGCGCCTGCAGCAGTGCTGTAGAGAAAGAAGTTCCTTCTTTCATTAAGAACATCCTCGTACCCATGAATCGGCAAGAAGGAGATAAACTCCCGGTAAGCGCCTTCATCGATCATGACGATGGGACATTTCCCCTAGGTACGGCGGCCTACGAAAAACGGGGTATCGCCATTAATGTGCCGGAATGGCTAGCAGATCATTGTATCCAATGCAATCAGTGCTCGTACGTCTGTTCCCATGCGGCGATCCGGCCTGTTTTGGTCAATACTGAGGAACTGGCCGCAGCGCCAGCAGGATTTACCGTCAAAGCCGCATTGGGTAGCAAGGATTTGCATTTCCGACTAGCCATCTCCCCCAATGATTGTACGGGATGCGGCAATTGTGTCGAAGTGTGCCCGGCCAAGGAAAAAGCGCTGGAAATGAAACCGCTGGCAACCCAAATGAGCCAGGATTTGCTGTGGGAGTATGCCATGAACCTATCGCCTAAAGCGAATCCCATGAATGTCTTTACCGTGAAAGGTAGCCAGTTCGAGAAGCCCCTCCTCGAATTCTCGGGTGCCTGCGCTGGCTGCTTGGAGACAGCCTATGCCAAGCTTGTAACCCAGCTGTTTGGGGATCGAATGATGGTGGCCAATGCCACGGGTTGTTCTTCCGTCTGGGCTGGCAGCACGCCCTCCATCCCATATACGAAAAATCATCGAGGCCATGGACCGGCCTGGGGGAACTCGCTGTTTGAGGATAATGCCGAATTTGGTCTGGGAATGCTGTTGGGAGTAAAGCAGATCAGAAAGCAATTGGCTATAAGAATTGAACAAGCGATGCAGCGGGAACTAGGTGATGAATTTAAAGCTGCCTGCAGCGACTGGTTAGCCAAGCAAGACCAAAATGAAGGTACGCGCGAACGGGCCGACCGACTGATTGCTGTCCTGGAACAGGTCAAAGGCGAGGATGCCCTACTTAACGACATCTATCAAAATCGGGACTTTCTGGTAAAACGATCCCAGTGGCTGTTTGGCGGTGACGGCTGGGCCTATGATATCGGCTTCGGCGGCCTGGATCATGTGCTGGCATCGGGCGAAGATATCAACGTTCTCGTTTTTGATACAGAAGTGTACTCCAATACCGGAGGCCAGTCTTCCAAAGCCACCCCGGCTGCGGCCATCGCTAAATTTGCCGCCAGCGGAAAAAAGACCAAGAAAAAAGACCTGGGTCAGATCGCCATGAGCTACGGCTATGTGTATGTCGCCCAGATCGCCATGGGAGCTGACAGAAACCAAACCCTCAAAGCCATTGTCGAAGCGGAGGCCTATCCCGGCCCGTCCTTGATCATAGCCTATTCACCGTGTATCAATCACGGTCTGAAATTGGGTATGGGCTGCAGCCAGTTAGAGGCTAAACGGGCTGTGGACAGCGGCTACTGGTCTTTGTACCGCTATAATCCGCTACTGAAAGCGGCAGGTAAAAATCCCTTTGTCCTGGACTCGAAAGAACCGACAATGGACTTCAAAGAATTCCTGTTGGGTGAAGTACGGTATGCGGCCTTAAAACAGCAGTCCCCGGAACAGGCGGAAGCCTTGTTTGCCAAGACAGAACAGGACGCTAGGGACAAGCTGGCAGCGTATAAGCGATTAGCTAGCTATTAAAAGGTAGACGCAAAGGAATCGCTAACAGCTGATTACAAAAGAATTAGTGCATAGCCGGTTTGGCTGGTCGATCTTATTTACTGGCCTGTCATCGACGGCTTAGATAAACCCTATCAATTAAACTTTAAGTCTTCTATTAACCACTAACAAAAGTAATTTCATCAACAGACCTTCATCCTGCGTAAGAAGAGATGAAGGTCTGTTTAGATGGCCATCAGTCAAAACATGATAATTCAGCATAGTTCAGCCGTCGCGGATTACTTGGTGGTGAGTGGGGATTAACAAGTATTGTTTCAGTTATCAAGCAATATGATGAGAAGGATGATGAACATGGCGAAAATATTTTATGAACAAGACGCAAATTGGGATTTCATAAGAAACAAGACGGTTGCGATTATTGGCTATGGCAGCCAAGGACACGCTCATGCCCTTAATCTGAAAGATAGTGGCATTAAAGTCATTGTTGGCCTTTACGAAGGTAGCAAATCGACAGAGAGAGCAAAACAAGATGGGCTTACGGTTTTACCGGTAGCCCAGGCAGTAGCTTTCGCAGATATTACAATGATCTTAATTCCAGATGAGAGACAAGGGAAAGTGTTTGCCGAAGAAATCGCGCCCAACCTAAAAGAAGGATCTGCCCTGGCGTTTGCGCACGGCTTCACTATCCAATTCAATCAGGTGGTACCGCCAACGAATGTGGATGTGTTTATGGTAGCTCCCAAAGGTCCAGGGCATCTGGTGCGCCGCTTATTTACCGAAGGTGGCGGCGTTCCTTGCCTATTGGCGGTCCATCAGGACTATACGGGCAATGCAGCGGACATCGCCATGGCCTACACCAAAGGAATTGGCGGTGCTCGTGCGGGTGTGATCCTTACCACCTTCAAGGAAGAAACCGAAACTGATCTTTTCGGCGAACAGACTGTTCTTTGCGGCGGGTGCACGGAATTGGTCAAGGCAGGTTTTGATACCCTTGTGGCAGCAGGTTACCAGCCAGAGGTGGCATACTTTGAATGTCTCCACGAATTGAAACTGATTGTCGATCTGATGTACGAAGGCGGCATGGCCAACATGCGTTACTCTGTCAGTGATACTGCTGAGTATGGTGATTATTCAGTTGGAAAACGGATCATTACAGATGAAACCCGCCAGGAAATGAAGAAAGTTCTTAAAGAAATCCAAGCGGGCGTCTTTGCTCGTAACTGGATTATGGAAAATCAAGCTAACCGCGCTAGCTTCCTCGCCACACGTCGCCAAGAGGCAGAACATCCAATTGAGAAAGTTGGCCAAGAACTGCGAGACATGATGTCCTGGTTAAAAAAGAAATAACCCGTTTACGAGAAACGCCCTTAGCTTTGCGCGTTAAGATCAAGAAAAAAGCTATATTGAAGTTGATTGTAAATGCATGCGCAGCTTGAGTAGAATCAAGCAGACATTCCATAATCTGAAATGTACTAACTCAAAAGAGCAGAACCGCTAGCATAATTAGAGTGTTTTTTGCTCATTTAGAGTCAATAGTTCAGGTTTCCGAGAGACTACTTAGCAAATTTGGGAGGAAAACAATGTCCAATTTGATTTTGGCAATCAACCCTGGTTCTACATCGACAAAAGTGTCTCTTTATAATGGACTAGAAGAAGTAGCCAGTCGAAATATTTCTCACAGTGCGGAAGAATTAAGTAAGTATTTCTCCGTTATTGATCAATTTGAATTTAGGCTGGGGAAGATAAAAGAATTTATTGTATCCAATAATATTGATACTACAACGCTCGCGGCCATCGTTGGACGCGGCGGATTTCTGCGCCCCATCATCAGTGGGACTTATTTAGTTGATGAAGAAATGTTGCAGGATCTGAAAAGCTGCCGATATGGCTCACACGCCTCTAATCTGGGAGCGCTACTGGCGAATTCGTTGGCGAAAGAAGCAAATTGCGCCGCCTTTATCGTTGATCCAATTGTTGTGGATGAATTAGATCCCTTGGCACGCATCACCGGTCATCCAGACCTACAAAAGCGGAGTGTGTTTCACGCTTTAAATCAAAAAGCTGTAGCTAAGCGTTTTGCACAAAGTAAAAAAATGCTCTATGAGGACATGAATTTAATTGTTGCACATTTGGGTGGCGGTATATCCGTGGGCTGTCATAGGCGGGGTCGGGTTATCGAGGTCAACAATGCTGTAGACGGCGCTGGTCCTTTCTCACCGGAACGGTCAGGAACCTTACCCGCGGGACAATTTGCGAATAATATCGCAACTCGGAATCTGAGTGATGATCAAATCGCCAAAATGCTGGCCGGTCGCGGTGGCCTTGTCGCCCATTTAGGCACGAATGATGCAAGGGAAGTGGAACGGCGCATTACTGCTGGTGACAATCAAGCCAAACTGGTTTATGATGCCATGATTTACAATGTTGCACGTTATATAGCCGCCGCGGCAGTGGCGGTACAAGGAAAGGTCGATTACATTCTGTTGACAGGCGGGCTTGCCTACTCTAAATATTTGACAGAAAAACTTACAGATTATGTTTCTTTTATCGCCCCGGTGCAGATCCTGCCGGGAGAAGATGAACTGCGGGCTCTTGCCGAAGGGGCCTTGCGTGTAATCAGTGGTCAGGAAAAGGCTAAACAATATGGTTCTATAACTTCTAAAAAAGATTTACATTAGGGGCTATTTTCCTTTTGGTTAAATATGGTATTTTCAAGGCATGCTTAATATTTAACTAAAGGACTGGTTGCACTGGAAGCATTAGATAACCAACTAATAGCAGAGAATAATACACTCAACGACTACCGGCTAAAAGCCGGTAGGTTACTTTTGCGGTTGAAAATCGCCATTGCGGCTATAAGCCGCTTAAGAAAAACCGCTAACGCGGTCTTTTGGTATCAAGCACATCAGAAATCCGGTACTCGAATCCATGAACCCCATTATAGTGGCGGGGATACATGGCCCTACCACATGATTCACAAGCAAACATTGGCGGCAGGCTTAGATCCCTTGTATCATCTTGTTTATCAAAATCCCTTACCACTTGGTAGGGGATTTCTTCTTGTTTGTCACAACCCAAACAAATGTAGAGGACTGTAGTGGGACGCGGAGGGGTTGGCTTTCCTGGCTTTTTTCTTCTTTTTTTGCATTCCCCGTTTGATAGCCTATCATCCTTTCCAAGTACTTTCTTGCCATAAGGTCTATTGTGTATCGGATGACTAAGCGCCCGTTCTCCTGGCAGACTTCTCCCTTGTATTCATAGCAATTGCCGCATCGTCTGCAAATTGCTGGGTCTTGACCACTTTGCTCTTTTTGCCTCTGACTCCAATTTCTCCGTTTTATCCGGTTCATTTTTATAATCCAACGCTTCACTTGTTCTTGCCATCTTCCTAAAATCTTTCGGCATAAACTCCGGATTCTTCGGCCGTATATACCATAATGTCGAATAAGTTTAAAGAATTCATCAGGTATATGCTGTACTAGCCGTCCAATAAATTCTTCTACACTAAGAGTTTCTATTTTCATTTGACCGTCTTTTTTATCTTTATACCGAAAACTGACTGTTTCTCCATCATAGGCAACAATGCGAGACATTCCAATGGCCGGATGCCTCATATAGCGTCCAATATATCGTAATTGTTCTTTGATATTCCCTTTTTGCTTCGGAGCATAGATATAAAACCCATTCTGATGGTTATTCCACGCTTGCTGTAATATCGGCTGTATCCGTTTGATTTCTTCCCGACTTAATTTCTCTCTGAGCAACTTTAATACGACTGTCTGCCATTGTTTCCTTAGCATTTCAAACGGCAAATAATCGTATTGTTTCCATTCTCCTTTGGCCGTCATTCCTCCCATCGTCACCATCATGTGAACGTGGGGATTGAATTGCGCTTTAGCTCCGAAAGTATGCAATCCCGCAATAATGCCGGGCATAACTTTGCTTTTTCGTTGAAAGAATTCTTGTATCAGCTTCACTGACCTATCCATTAGATCTTTTAACAGTTGCCGATGTTTGGCAAAAATCGGGCGTAGCTCTTCATCAACGGTAAAAATAACATGCCGATGCAGTACCTAATAAGCATCATGGCTTAGTACCCCGCTCCATTCTTCCGCTTCTCCGCATGAGCAGCTTGTGCAAAAGCGACTTCGGCATCGATAAGCGACTATTTTCACATCATGGCATCCTTCACAAACAAACAGCTTAAATCCCTGCTTTGGATCTCCACAATGTTGAAATTTTTCTACCTCTTTAAGAACAACAGGTCGAATCCGTTTTCCATATTTCTCAACAAACCGTTTCCAATTCTGTTTTGCATCAAAAAATATTTGCCATAGGATGTTCTTCATACCTTTGTATTTCCGCAAACCCCCGCCATTTCTCCTGCCACAGCCTCTTTAAATTTATAAATTCTGATACATTTTGAAAAAACCCGCTAGCGCGGGCCTTGGACTTTATCTCACATCCGATATCTTATATTCAAAGCCATGGGCTGCCTTGTAATACTCTGGGTACATGGCTCCACCACACTTTCACACGCAAATTGGGGCGGAACAGTTGGATCTCCATCGTCCATAAGGTCGAACTCTCTCACTACCTTATACGGTATCTTTCATCTCGCATTCCGCCAGCCAAATAATGTAAACAAAGTTTTATATAAATTACATTAAATGGAAAATTATTTTTAAGATTTATGTCGAATATATTCTCCCAAGAGTAATTTGATGGGAGAATGAAATTGTATGATAAGCGGTAATCTACGCGCGGTCCGGCCGATGAGTGTACCTATCGCCACCATGTTATGCCGAATGGCAAAAGTACGTTCCATCGTCAATCAAACTGTGCAATGGAATGAAGCAAACGCTAAGATTTCTCCCGGCCTTCTGATTGAAACATTGGTAGTCTATGTTCTGTGTAACCGAAAACCGCTTTGGAAAGTAGAACAGTTTTGGGCAGAGCAGGATTTGTCGCACCTTTTTGCGGAAGGCATCAATGCAACTCAACTCAACGATGACGCGTATGGTCATGCCCTCGATAAGTTAGCTGAAGTCGATGTGGAACTGATTATCAGTTTAGTGACACTTACCATGCTGCATGCCCATAACCTTGGAATCTCATTTGTCCATTTGGATACAACCAGTAAGTCTCCGGAGTTGGTAAGCAAGATCAGCGAGAAAATTATGCCTCAGCTTACCGAATGGCAAAACAGACCATTAGAATCAGTGTATCCGTTTATATTTATGGATGCCATACATTATAAAATCCGTGAAAACCATCAAATAGTCACTAAGGCTGCCTATGTGGTTTTGGGGGTCAACCTGGACGGCTATAAGAAATACTGGGCATATGGATTGGGGAAAACGAGAGCAGCAAATTCTGGCTTGGTGTGTTAAATGAGTTGAAAAGCCGCGGAATACAAGATGTTTATTTATTCTGCGTGGACGGATTAAACGGCTTTCGCGAGGCGATTGGTGCTGTATATCCAAAGGCAGGAATACAACGCTGTATTATCCATCAAATACGGGCTAGTATGCGGTACGTCAACTATAAGCACATAAAAGCCTTTGTCGCAGATTTGAAGGAAGTGTACACCGCTGTTACTGAAGAAGCAGCTCTTGAAAATCTTATGGCATTTAAAGAAAAATGGGGCGATAAATACCCTGCTGCCATAAAAAGCTGGGAAGATAACTGGGATATTCTATCTACCTTTTTTGCATATCCACCAGCCATCAGGAAAATAATATACACCACTAATATGATTGAGGGCTTGCATAGGCAATTCCGCAAGGTTACAAAAACAAAATCCGTGTTTCCCAATGATGATGCACTGCGCAAAATGGTGTATTTGGCGTCGAATAACATTGTCAAAAAATGGACGCAGCGTTATCGGGAATGGGACATGGTTTTAA
The DNA here is from genome assembly GCA_041428575.1 of Sporomusaceae bacterium ACPt. Classification (GTDB taxonomy): domain Bacteria; phylum Bacillota; class Negativicutes; order Sporomusales; family Sporomusaceae; genus Sporomusa_D; species Sporomusa_D carbonis. Next base: position 514,169 of record CP155570.1, on the reverse strand, counting down.
ACCACTTAGCGTTGCTTTTTGAAGGCCGTTATGCGATCTGATCGCCCCGCGAAATAAGATTTCCCAGATAGGCCATCGGCATTCACGCTGCCGCGTGCATACCTCCGTCCTATCCGGGAAAAACAGTCGCTAAGGGCCAATGAACAACCCTGCTTTCGCAGGAAAGCCATCTATTTCTTGCTATGAGGAATTTACAATTTACACAAAATTCGCTGCACACCCAGGGCGATTTTGAACCAACAATTTATCTACAACCGTTGCCGCTGGAAATGTGACCAATTCCCAGTTGCTGTTTATAACTAAAAATCAAAATTGGAATTATTTTACTTGCGGAATATCAGTTTCATCATATTCCAAACAAATATATTTGACTGTACTTGGGCGTGGAGGCGTTGGCCTCCCGCCTTTTTTCTTCTTTTTTTGCATTCCCTGTGACACTTTGTATCATCCTTTCCAGGCAAGCTCTCGCCATACTGCCGATGGCATATTTTACAGAAAGTTCCCCGTCTTTTGGGCAGACTTTCCCCTTATATTCATAATAGCAGTTGCAGTTCGGACACACCATGGGGTCTTTCCAGTTTGCTCCTTTAGCCGTTGACTCCAGTTTCATCGCATGAGTCGTTTCGTTGTTACTATCCCTTACGAACACTTTTTTGCCAATTGCTGATTAGTTTTTTACTTAACGTTTTTATCCGTCTTGCATAAATTCCATAATGACGAATCAATTTAAACTGTTCATCTGGTATGTGCTGTATCAAACGGCCAATGAACTCTTCAACGCTTACTGTTTCTAATTTTTCTTCCCCGCTACTTTTGTCCTTATATCTAAATATCACTTTTTCTCCATCATAATCCACGATTCGGTTTTAACCAATGGCCGGTCGACGCATATATCTTCCTATGTACTGTAGCTGATACTGTACATTTCCCTTCTGTTTTGGTGCATATACGTAAAACCCCTCTGCATTGGCCTTATACGCCGATTGTAATAGGGGCTGTATTCTTCACTTCTGTTCTTCTGTCAATCTTTTTTTTGAATGAGCTTTAATACTACCGTCTGCCATTGTTTCCGTAACATGGTAAACGGTATAAGTCATACCGTTTACACTCCCCATCCGTCTTCATGCCACCTATCGTTACCAGCATGTGCACGTGAGGATTAAAGTTTAAACGCGATCTGAATGTATGAGTCCAGCAATTATATCTGGAGTAGCTTTATATTTCTTTTTAAAATACTCTTGAACAATCGGTACTGCTTCGTCCATAAATTCAGCGATATCGTGCAAATATCTCTCGTAATCCTTCATCTATCATAAATACTACATGCCGATGGGTTACTTGGATAACTTCTGTCGCCATGATGCGTCCCCATTCCTCGGTTTCACCGCAGGAACAAGTAGTGCAAAACCGGCTTTTGCACCGATAGGGCACTCGACGAATACTATGTCATCCTTCACACACTAGCAGTCTAAAGCCATTTCGTGGATTGCCACAACACAATGATGAAATTTCTCGATTTCCTTTTCGGCCACCTTACGGATGCGAGATCCATATTTAGCGTTGAACCGCTCCCAACTCTTATATTGGTCAAAGAAGATTCGACGCAGAATATTATTATCCATAACTTTACAATACCGCACTGCTCAAAAAAGGGCTACCGACTGGTAACCCCTCAAATCTTATACTTTCTTATCTTATGAAAAAAACGAGGAGTGAAATCACCCCTCGTCTGAGTAGTACGTCTAAAATTCGATGACATCAAGGAAGTTTAAAATTAGAAAGGCATTTTTAAAAATACAGTTATTATTTTAAATCTACAAAAATCGCTCAATACTTCCTGTACTACTCTACCGTCACGCTCTTGGCCAGGTTACGGGGCTTATCGACATCGCAGCCGCGGGTTACGGCAGCATAATAGGCTAAGAGTTGGAGGGGAATTACTGATAATATGGGGGTGAGGAATTTATTGGTGGCCGGGATATAGATAGTATGGTCGACGTATTTTTCGATTTCTTTGTCGCCTTTAAGGCCAATACCGATGACGACGGCGTCACGGGCTTTAACTTCCTTGATGTTACTCAACATTTTCTCGTAGACATCAGACTGCGTTGCCAGCGCAATAACCGGCACGCCTTCGATGATAAGGGCCAAAGTGCCGTGCTTGAGTTCGCCGGCAGCATAGGCTTCGGCGTGAATATAGGAAATTTCTTTTAGTTTGAGCGAGCCTTCCAGCGCTACAGCGTAGTCGAGCGAACGTCCGATGAAAAATACGTCCTCATTGAATCCGTAGCGCTGGGCAAAAGTTTTTATAGGTTCAACATCTTCCAGAAGCTCATGGACTTGGTTGGGCAAATCACGGAGTTCCTGGCACAATTCGCCCACTTTTGCCGGCGTCAGAGTGCCTTTGATAGAACCCATATAGATTGCCAGCATCGCCATGACGACAAGCTGAGTTGTGTACGCTTTGGTTGAAGCTACGGCAATTTCGGGACCGGCCCAGGTATAAATAACCTGGTCGGATTCCCGGGCAATGGACGAGCCGACAACGTTGGTAATCGCCAATGTCCTGGCGCCTAAGTTTTTCGCTTCTTTCAGTGCAGCCAAAGTATCCAGTGTTTCTCCTGACTGACTAATCACAATGGTTAAAGTCTGGTCATCAATAAGTGGTGAACGATAACGGAACTCTGAGGCAACATCGACCTCTACCGGAACGCGGGCCAGGTTTTCAATAAGGTATTTACCGACAATGCCGGCATGGTAGGCCGTACCGCACGCCACAACGGCGACTTTTTTAATTGCGCCAATATCCTCTTTGGTCCATTTAAGTTCGTCAAAGTTTATTCCGCTGCCATCTTTAGCCAGGCGGCCGGTCATGGTTTCACGGACAGCCTTTGGCTGTTCATAAATTTCTTTTATCATGAAATGCTCATAACCGCCTCGTTCGGCTGCTTCCGCATCCCAGTTTACTTCAAATACTTTTTTGGTTACCGGTACTCCCTGGCGGTTCATAACCCACACCGAGTCTTTGGTAACAATGGCCATTTCACCGTCACTTAAAATATAGGTCTTACGGGTACGGCTGATAATTGCCGGGATATCGGAGGCAATAAAGTTTTCACCATCGCCCAGGCCGATAACCAATGGATTATCCTGCTTGGTGCAGATCAGTTTGTCAGGATCATCCTGGCTCATAAATACCAGCGCGTAAGAGCCTTCGATTTTTTCCAGCACTTTCTTTACCGCTGCTTCAAAATCGCCTTCGTAGCATTCCTCAAGCAAATGGGCCACTACTTCAGTATCGGTCTCTGAAGTAAATTTATGACCTTTGGCAATAAGCTGCTCTTTAAGGTGCAGGTAATTCTCAATGATACCGTTATGGACAACAACAAATTTACCGGTGCAATCAGTATGGGGATGAGAGTTGGCGTCAGAAGGGCGGCCATGAGTTGCCCAGCGGGTATGGCCGATGCCAAGATTACCTTGAAGGGGATGGATTTCTACTTTTTTGGCAAGCACACTCAACCGGCCCACACTTTTGTCAACATTTATTTTATTGCCGTCAAATACGGCAATACCGGCCGAATCATAGCCCCGGTATTCAAGTTTGCTTAAGCCTTCCAACAAAAAGGGCGCGGCCTGACCAGGACCGATATAGCCAACAATACCACACATATATATTTATCCTCCTAAAATATCAATACTTAAAAGCCCAAATCTGCGACTGCGAATACCAAACGCAATCCCGTACTGCGTCATTCTGCCGCCGCCGTTTTGTCCCCCAGGTCACCCTGCGGTTTTGTCGGCAAGCTTACGGCTGCAGCAGCCGAGAGGCATCCGCTGACTGCTCGATAAACCTCTACCTCGTCTGCTTGGACAAACCAAGCACCAGCGCTTTTTTCATTAGTTTTTGTTATAAGGGTAGTTATTATCCTTAGTTATGCTGTCATTCCCACCTCCTATTAATAACCATACATATGCAAAGGAGCACCAAATAGTGCTCCTTCGACATATATTACTTTATTTTAATACAAATTACCCAATTGGTCAATAACCACCTAGGCCTGTTCCTGTTTGATTATGCCGGCAATATTGCCGACAATACGTTCAAGGTCAGGTAAAGACGGACCTTCTGCCATTACCCGGATCAGTGGTTCAGTGCCTGAAGGCCGTACCAGTATCCGGCCATTGTCGCCTAATTCATCTTCACCGGCTTTGATGGCAGCAGCTATCTTCGCGTTATCTTGCCAGCCTTGTTTGCTGTTAACCCGGACGTTGACCAGAAGCTGCGGGAATTTTGTCATGACTTTGGCTAACGCCGACATTTTTTTACCGCTTTGCTTTAAGGCCGCGGCCAGTTTAAGGGCGGTAATCAGACCGTCACCTGTAGTGCTGTGATGACTGAAGATGATGTGACCTGATTGTTCGCCACCTAATACCAGGTTATGCTTAAGCATGGCCTCAAGAACGTAGCGGTCGCCTACCGGTGTAACAAGAACTTTGCCGCCGGCATTTTTTATTGCCTGATGCAACCCCAGATTGCTCATGACTGTGGCTACCAGTGTGTTGTCAGTCAATGTGTTTTGTTTGAGCATTTCCAGTGCGCAAATAAGCATAATTTGATCACCATCAACACTATCACCGGTTTCGTCAACAGCCAGACAGCGGTCGGCGTCACCGTCATGAGCCAGGCCCAAGTCGGCGTTATGCTGAACTACCGCACTCTGCAGCTGTTCAAGATGGGTCGAACCGCAGCCGGCATTAATGTTGATCCCGTCAGGCCGGTCATTAAGTACGACAACATCCGCCCCCAGTTTTTTCAGGGCGGCGGGAGCAGCCTCATAAGCGGCGCCGTTGGCGCAATCTACGACAATTTTCATCCCGCTTAACGTGGTATTGACAGTGCCGACAACATAATCTACATATTCGTCCAGTAAGTCGTGTTTTCTGGTAATAAAACCTACACCGTCAGCGGTAGGACGAGGCATAGCGTCAGACTGGGCATTAACCAGCTTTTCCAGTTCATCTTCAACAGCGTCAGGTAGTTTATAACCGGTACCGGCAAAAAATTTAATACCGTTATCAGGATAAGGATTATGTGACGCCGAAATAACTACACCGGCCTGCGCCCCATGTTTGCAGGTCAAATAGGCCACGGCTGGTGTAGGAACAACTCCCAGAAGCACAGCCTCTCCGCCGGCTGAACAAATGCCGGCAGCTAGGGACGCTTCCAGCATATGACCGGAAATGCGGGTATCGCGTCCTATATAGAAAACCGGTCTGTTATGCTCGCGCCCGAAATAGTATGTTGCCGCCCGGCCCAGTTTAAAAGCCAGTTCGGGCGTAAGTTCGGCGTTGGCCAAGCCACGCACGCCGTCAGTACCAAAAAGTCTCCCCATGTATGTAAATGCCCCTTTCAAATTTTACGGTTTAGGGTTAGAGATTGCTTCGCTAGCGCTCGCAATGACCACTAGCGTAAACTATATTCCCGGATAAAACTTATTGCCGCGTTCATACCGTCAAGAGCAGCGCTCATAATACCGCCAGCGTAGCCTGCGCCCTCACCAATCGGATATAAGCCGGCCGTGTTGACTGAGACAAAGTCCTGACTGCGAATGATTCTGACAGGCGCCGATGTCCTGGTCTCAACCCCGGTAAGTACTGCAGCGGGATGGTCAAAACCTCTAATCTTGCGGCCAAAATCCGGCAAAGCTTTCGCCAGCGTAGACGCAACAAAATCAGGCAGACACTGCCTGAGGTCAGCCGGCTTAACTGCGGGACGATAGCTGGGCAATACTAAATACTTAGTATTGCCGCTCTTTCCGGTCAGAAAATCGCCTACCGTCTGGGCGGGTGCGGTATAGTTCCGCCCTCCCAAAGCGAACGCCAATCGTTCATAGCAGCGTTGAAACTCAATGCCGTCAAGTACGTGCGGTCCATAATCAGCCGGATTGACATTAACAACCAACGCACTGTTAGCCAAACCTGAATCGCGGCTGTAAAGACTCATGCCATTGGTTACTACGCCGCCGGCCTCGGAGGCGGCAGCTACTACCAAGCCGCCTGGGCACATACAGAAAGAATAGGCCGCCCGGCCTGAGGCCTTATCCTGGTACACCAGGGCATAGTCGGCAGCCCCCAGCTTGGGATGGCCGGCGGCTACACCATATTGGGCCTTATCGATCAATTCCTGCGGGTGTTCAATGCGGACACCGACGGCAAACGGCTTAGCTTCAATAGCTATGTTTGCAAGGTGCAGCATTTGATAAGTGTCGCGGGCACTGTGGCCAATGGCCAGAAACAGCGCGTCACACGGCAGGTAGCGATTGTCATTGATCGTTATGCCGGCAAGCTTGCCGGCTTTAGTTTCAATGGCCGATAATCTGGCTTCAAATTCAACTTGCCCGCCCATATCTATTACCTGAGAGCGGATGTTTTTGACAACTTTCCGCAGTCTGTCAGTGCCAATATGGGGTCTATGAAGGTATTTGATCTCAGGCGGGGCACCGGCGGCAACCATAATGTCAAGGACCTCGGCCATACGCGGGTCGGTCACCCGCGTCGTAAGCTTGCCGTCAGAAAAAGTACCGGCGCCGCCTTCACCGAACTGGACATTACTGACTTCATCAAGCTGTCCGGTACGCCAAAAATCAGCTATATCGCGGGCGCGCCGGTCTACATCCCGTCCCCGTTCAATTAACAGCGGCCTGTAGCCGAATTTGGCCAGCATATACGCGGCAAATAAACCGGCCGGTCCCGCGCCTGCCACTACCGGGCGACTCTGCAGCAGTTTATCGCCTGGAACAATATCCTCTTGGGCTGGCGGAACAACCAGTGTGACATCTTTATCGGCTGATAAGCGGGCCAACACCTGACCTGGCGGAATTTTGACATCAACCTCAATTGTATAAACAAAATTTATATTGTTTTTTCGCCGGGCGTCAACAGCCCGGCGAATAATCACTATCTGACCAAGAACGTCAGGTGATAGGTCTAACCGTCTGGCTACCAACCGCTCCAGCGGGGTTTCATCAGTCAGCGGCACACGAAAGTTGCTGATTTTAAGCAATATCTCTTATCTCCTTTAACGGGGCCCGACTTTGATGGTGACCGTTACCGTGGTCGGTGTGGCTGTTAAGCCTTGCGGCAGTTGGATTTTAACTTCCCTGCTGGTATCTTTGCTAATGTCGTTGAGATTGATTGGTTCGGTATAAATAGCCTCAAGCTTATCAACACCCTTGCCCGGCACAGTTTCTTTTATTTCCACCTTATCCGGTTGAGTTACAATACTCTTAATCACCAAGTCTTGTGGCAATTGCCCCTGAGTTACCGGTTTTACATCAAGCAGCTTTTTGTTTGTCCCTGATACCAGACTAACCATTACCCGTGTTTTTTCCGGATAGATAGTAAGCCCTTCGACTTCTTTGCCTTCACGGTTAACCGGAATAAGCGGCGCATCTATTGTAAAATCAGCATTTTTGCCTGATAAATCTACCGCGGCTGCCACTTTTTCCACAGTATCTACAACATTTTTCGGACCTTCAATAGTGACTTGTTCATTAGCCGAAGCAACTTTACTCACAGTTGCGGCTTTAGCCGGCGTACCAGTTAGTCTAACCGCGACCGCCACATTGCGGCTGATAATGGTATCAAGCCTTAGTTGTACTTTCTCCGGATTGATTTCAATCAACTCCAAATTAGGAGGTAAAGCCGCGTTAACTTTGACATTGTGGCGTCCTTCGCTAAGCCCTTTGACATCAACATAGGCCTTAAGGTCCTGAGTGAGCAGGCCGGCTACAGTGCTGCGCGGGCCGCGTACTTTTATTCTGGCTGTTTCCGGCATTTCGCTTATTACAAAAGTGGTCGCCGCGTTGCGCACCTCCAGCGGAATAGTAAACGATGATTCAATCGGCGGGTTTTGTTCATTCATAACATACAGCCACAACACTACCGCCAGTATTACGGCCAAAATTTTCGGAGTAATATTTTTAGTTTTTCCCGGCATCTTAAAAAACTTGTCCAGCATTATGACGGCCTCCAGCTAAATAGGTCGCTAAGCGACGAAGTTTTAGCCACAAACAGTGGTGCAAGATGTTCCTTGAGTTTTTCGGCGTCCAGATACCTATGCAGCCTGCCGCCACGCGCCAGCGAAATAATGCCGGTCTCTTCGCTGACAACAATTACGACAGCATCAGTCTGTTCACTGATGCCAATGGCCGCCCGGTGCCGGGTACCAAGTTCCTTGTTAAGGCTCCGGTCATCGGACAGCGGCAAAAGACAACCTGCCGCCTGCACCCGGTTGCCGCGGATGATAACAGCGCCATCGTGAAGCGGAGTGTTGGGAATAAAAATGTTAATTAAGAATTCGCTTGACACCAACCCATCCACTTTTATGCCTGTTTCAATGTAGTCGTTAAGCCCGGTTTCCCGTTCAAGCACCATCAGCGCTCCAATTTTATTCTTAGAGAGTCCTGTGACCGTCCTGGCCAGTTCTTCAAACAATGTTTCCTTTTCTTCGGCATTTAACAGGGCACCGTCGCGGAAGAAGCGTCCCCGTCCTAATTGTTCGAGCGCCCGCCTTAGTTCAGGCTGAAAAACTACCGGCAAGGCTACCAGCACAACCGTCATGGTTTTTTGCAACAGCCAATTAATAACATTAAGCCCCAGCCATTTGCTGACTAAAGTTGCCAGGAGCAGCACAACGAGCCCTTTTAATAGCGCTACCGCCCGGGTATCTTTAATCATAAAGTAGAATTTGTACAAGAAGTAGGCTACGATGACAATATCGATAATATCAAGGAAACTAATTGTAGAAATTATGCCCCGTATTTGTAATAACATGCCTGCCACACCTCGAAACAGGAGTAAAATTCATCATATAACTATACTCTTATTCTACCCAATACTATGAAAACCTTTTTGCGTAATATATTGTTATAAAAATAATTAAATAAAAAAGTCCAATGTACATGAGCCGGTTAATATAAAACTAGGCTTGTGCCTGGGCACAAGCCTAATCATGCAGTAGTGTACCGTAAGGGTATCTTATAATTTAGTTACTTCTTCAACCCAGCCGAACTTGTCGGCTACGCGGCCTTGCTGAATGCCGGTAATGCAATCAAACAGTTTCTGCGAAGTCTCACCAGTTTGGTTATTATTAACAATAATGCGTTTGCCTTTCCAGGACAATTCGCCAACCGGAGAAATAACCGCCGCCGTTCCGGAACCGAATACTTCCTGCAAATGACCCCGTTCATGGGCTTCAAACACTTCATCGATGGAAATACGGCGTTCGGTTACTTTCATTCCCCAATCTTTGGCAACTTCAATAACCGAACGGCGGGTAATGCCGTTTAAGATACTGCCGTTTAGCGCCGGAGTAATTATTTCGTCATCAATCTTGAAGAAGATGTTCATCGTCCCAACTTCTTCAATATATTTTTGTTCAATAGCGTCCAGCCATAGCACCTGGGTAAAGCCTTCTTTCTTGGCTTCTTCCGAAGCTTTAAGGCTGGCGGCATAGTTGGCCGGAGTTTTGGCTTCGCCCAGACCGCCTTTTACTGCCCGTACATAATGTTCTTCAACCTTGATTTTTACCGGCTTAAAGCCTGAAGCATAGTAAGCGCCGACAGGCGATAAAATGATATACATCGTGTATTGGTCTGCTACTTTTACGCCAACATACGGATCAACAGAAATTACGAACGGGCGGATATAAAGCGAAGTCCCCAGTGATTGGGGCACCCAACGCTTATCAATTTCAATAAGTTTTCTTAGACCTTCATGCACCAAATCAAGGTCCATCAAAGGAATGGATAAAATATCGGCCGAATTGTTGAAACGCTTTAAGTGATCAAGCGGGCGGTACATAACAACACGGTTATCTTCGGTGCGAAAAGCTTTCATGCCTTCAAAAATGGCCTGACCGTAGTGCAGTACCATAGCCGCGGGTGATATGTCAATATTACCATACGGGACTATGCGGGGATTATGCCAGCCTTTGCCAGTGACATAATCCATTACAAACATGTGGTCGGTAAAAATCTTGCCAAAGCCTAGTTTGTCGTCTGAGGAAAGCGTACCGCGTTTATCAGCCAGTGTAACAGCAATGTCTGTCATGTTAACAGGCCTCCTTAGGGTTTGTATATTTATGGATATTATAGTGTGATTTTTGTATACATGTCAAGGCGTTTTTGCTGTTTATCCATAATGGACCTGGCGACAGTAACAGCTTGTCCGACCTGAATGGGCGATGTGCCACCCAAGGAATTACGGGATGCTACACATGTTTCTACGGTAATGGCATCTAAAATATCTGACGCAAATAACGGTGAAAATTGTTGAAATTCTTGCAATGTCAAATCAGTAAGCGTTTTTTGCTTTCCTAAACAATAGGCTACGCATTTACCGACAACTTCATGCGCCTGCCGGAAGGGTAACCCTTTTTTAACTAAATAGTCGGCCATGTCGGTGGCATTGGAAAAGTCGGTTTTCAGCGCTTGGCGCATTATGCCGCCATTAACCCTCATACCCCGCAGCATGGCGGCATATACTGTCAGGCTGAATTTGACGGTATCAATGGTATCAAACAGCCCTTCTTTATCTTCCTGCAAGTCTTTATTGTAAGCCAGCGGCAAACCTTTGGCCACCGTCAGCATAGCCATAAGGTGGCCAAACACTCTGCCGGCCTTGCCCCGTACCAATTCGGCAACGTCCGGATTTTTTTTCTGCGGCATAATGCTTGAACCGGTACAATGGGCATCATCAAGCTCAATAAAGGAAAACTCGGTTGACGACCACAAAATGATTTCTTCGCTCAAACGGCTGAGGTGCATCATCAAGATGGAAGCAAAAGACAAAAATTCAAGGATATAGTCGCGGTCACTAACAGCATCAAGGCTATTTTCGTAAATACGGCTAAACTTGAGCTCGCGGGCCACAAACTCACGGTCGATAGGAAACGTAGTACCGGCTAACGCACCGGCGCCGAGCGGCATGATGTCCGCCGACTCCCATACGCCGCTCAACCGCCGGAAATCGCGTTCAAACATAAAGAAATAGGCCATCATGTGGTGGGCGAACAAAATGGGCTGCGCCCGCTGCAAATGGGTATAGCCTGGCATGATAACGTCAGGATACCGCTCAGCCGTATCAATAACAGCCTGCTCTAAGTCAAACAACAGTTTGGCAATCTCCGCCACTTGCTCGCGCACATACATATGAGTATCCAACGCCACCTGATCGTTACGGCTGCGGGCGGTATGCAGCCGGCCGCCGGCCGCACCGATACGCTCGGTTAAGCGCTTTTCAATATTCATATGAATGTCTTCCAAAGCTACTTCAAAACTAAATTTTCCGGCCTCAATATCGGCCAGAATCCCGTTTAGGCCATCAATTATGAGCGTAGCGTCCTCTTGGCTGATGATCCCGCATTGAGCCAGCATTTTGGCATGGGCAATACTGCCGGCAATGTCCTGGCGGTACAGGCGACTGTCAAAAGAAATGGAGGAGGTAAACTCCTCCACCATTACGTCAGTGTTTTTGGCGAAACGGCCGCCCCAAAGTTTACTCATTGTTTTTCTTGGCCTCAGCTTTCATCATAGCCCGCACTTTTAGCGGCAGCCCGAACAGGTTAATAAAGCCCTCAGCATCGCCGTGGTTATATAATTCTTCGCTGTCCCCGAAGGTAACAATTTTTTCATTATAGAGCGAATACGGCGATGTAGCGCCGGCACTTATAATATTGCCTTTATACAACTTCAGGCGGACAGTGCCGGTGACCGTCTGCTGCGTTGAATCGAAAAAGGCGTCAAGCGCTTCACGCAGCGGGGAGAACCACATACCATCATATACCAATTCAGCGTATTTAATGGCGACTTGCTCTTTATAATGCATGGTAGCCCGGTCAAGGGTCAAGTATTCAAGTTCGCGGTGCGCATAGTACAGAATGGCGCCGCCGGGATTTTCGTACACGCCGCGTGATTTCATGCCCACAAGGCGGTTTTCTACGATATCGGCAATACCGACACCATTGGTTGCGCCAATTTCATTAAGCTTGGTGAGAAGCGGCACGGCAGCCATTTTGACACCGTCAAGCGATACAGGAATGCCTTTTTCAAAACCGACTTCAATATAGGTAGGTTTGTCTGGCGCTTTTTCCGGCGGAGTGGTAATCAAAAATACGTCGTCTTGCGGCTCGTTAGCCGGGTTTTCCAGGTCGGCGCCTTCATGGCTTAAGTGCCAGATGTTGCGGTCCATACTGTACGGGCGGGCTTTGGTAACCGGTACCGGAATACCGTGTTTTTCAGCATAGTCAATAGCATCTTCGCGGGAACGGATATTCCACACGCGCCAGGGAGCAATAATTTTCAGATGCGGGGCCAGCGCTTTCACAGTGAGTTCAAAGCGCACTTGGTCATTACCTTTACCTGTTGCCCCGTGGCAGATAGCATCAGCACCTTCTTTCAAAGCGATATCAACAAGGGCTTTGGCAATGATGGGACGGGCAAAAGAAGTTCCTAAAAGATACTTGCCTTCATATACGGCCCCGGCTTTAAGAGTCGGCCATATATAGCCTTCCACAAACTCGGCGGTAAGGTCTTCAATATATACTTTGCTGGCCCCTGACTTGATGGCCTTTTCCCGGACAGGAGCCAGTTCATCGCCCTGACCGACGTCGGCGCACATAGCAATAACTTCACAGCCATAGTTTTCTTTAAGCCAAGGGATAATAACCGAGGTATCCAGGCCGCCGGAATAGGCGAGCACAACTTTTTTAATATCACTCATTTTGTATTGCCTCCTATGATTAGCGTGGTTTCCTATACTTTCCTATTGTAGAGTTTACAGGAACCAGGCGAAATTGTCCATATGGCAGCAGGTTCTAATCGGCCATGAGTAGCGCCATTATCGCTTTTTGCACATGTAAGCGGTTCTCAGCCTCATCAAAGACTACTGAATGTGGTCCTTCGATAACGTCATCGGTAATTTCTTCACCACGGTGCGCCGGCAGGCAGTGCATAACGATGGAGTCAGGTTTAGCTACTTGCAGAATACTGCTGTTGATCTGGAAACCGGCAAACGCCTGTTTACGGATGGCCTGCTCACCTTCTTTGCCCATGCTGGCCCACACATCGGTGTAGAGCACGTCGGCGTCTTTAGCCGCGGCAAAAGGGTCGTCAAGAATGGTTATCTTGCTGCCGGATACTTTAGCGTCAGCTACCGCCTGCTCGACAATGGCAGCGTCAGGCGCATAGTTGGGTGGTGTGGCTACACTCATGTCCATGCCGACTTTGGCGCAGATATGTAAAAGCGAGTTGACCATGTTGTTGCCGTCGCCGATATAGCACAGTTTGCGGCCTTTTAATTCACCTTTGTGTTCAATGGCAGTAAAGATATCAGCCATTGCCTGACAGGGGTGCAGGAGATCGGTAAGACCGTTAATTACCGGTATTGAGGCGTATTGAGCCAGTTCTTCAACCTCCAGGTGGGAAAATGTCCTGATCATGATACCGTCAAGATAGCGAGACAGTACCCGGGCCGTATCTTTAACCGGTTCGCCCCGCCCAATTTGCAGGTCGTTAGCCGACAAGAACAGCGCATTGCCGCCCAGCTGCCACATCCCTGCTTCGAATGATACTCTGGTGCGAGTGGATGACTTTTGAAAGATCATGCCCAGTGTCTTGCCTTTTAACAACTGGTGCTGTTCACCTGCTTTTTGCTTTGCTTTCAGTATTTTCGCAAAGTCGAGAATTTGGTAAATTTCATCAACTGATAAATCATGTATTGATAAAAAGTCCTTGCCTTTAAGACCCATTCCCTAACACTCCCCCATGATTAAAGTTGTACCGTCGCCAACGTTCTGTCTAATATGGCGATCATTTCGTCAACATGGCCCGCGGTTATAATGAGCGGCGGCACAAACCGGAGCACATCGCCGGCTGTGCAGTTGATGATTGCGCCCTGTTCCATGCATTTATTGACAATATCGCGGCCCGGCCGGGTAAGTTTAACGCCGACAATCAGACCCTGACCGCGCACTTGGCTGATAATGTCCGGATATTTATCTTTCAGGGCCTTGAGTTTAGTCACAAGGTATTCGCCCAATGTGCCGGCATTACCCAGCAGTCCTTCGTCGTCAATAACTTTTAGCACAGCGTTGGCGGCGGCACAGGCCAACGGATTGCCGCCGAAAGTTGAGCCATGATCGCCCGGTCCAAAAGCTGCAGCTACCTTATCACTGGCGATAAAAGCGCCGATGGGCACACCACCGGCCAATCCCTTGGCCAGGGTTACAATATCAGGCTTAACACCAAGGTGTTCATAGGCAAACATTTTGCCGGTACGACCGATACCTGTCTGGATTTCGTCCAGGATTAGAAGTGCTCCAAACTTGTCGCACAACCTTCTGACTTCAGCAAAATAATCTTTATCCGGAATATTGACGCCGCCTTCGCCCTGAATGGGTTCAAGCATTACAGCACACGTCTTGTCAGACATGGCGGCCGCCAAAGCCGCCACATCATTAAATGGCACATGTCTGAAACCTCCGGGCAATGGCTCATAACCATGCTGGTATTTTGGCTGGGCGGTAGCTGTCAAGGTAGCCAGCGTCCGGCCATGAAAGGAATGCTCGGCGGTAATAATCTCAACCTTATCCTGACTGACGGCTTTACCGTATTTCCGGGCCAGTTTGATGGCTCCTTCGTTGGCTTCGGCGCCGCTGTTGCCGATAAAGACCTTGTCAAGACCGCTTAAATGCGCCAGGGTCTTGGCCAAGGTGGCTTGCGCCTCAGTATAGTACAAGTTTGAGCAATGAATCATTTTTCCGGCCTGATCGGCAATGGCTGCCACCAGCTTGGGATGGGCATGCCCCAAAACGTTAACGGCAATACCTGCGAGAAAATCTATGTATTTTTTCCCTTCACTGTCATAGACATACGGTCCTTGGCCATGGGTTAACACAAGGGAGTACCGGGCGAATACCGGCATATAATAATTCCGGTGCATGTCAAATACCATCTGTTTATCCACTGATATACCTCCTGTATTTGACCACTTCGGTGCCGATGCCCTCGGTGGTGAAAATTTCTAAGAGCAGTGAGTGGGGTTTACGTCCATCAATAATATGGGTTTTTGCCACTCCGGCCGCCAAAGCTTTTACGCAAGCCTCAACTTTTGGTATCATACCGCCGTCAATGCTGCCCGACTTAATCATTTCCTGGGCTTCGGCCAGCGACAGGGTGGAAACAAAGGTACTCTTATCATTGTAGTCATGGTAAATGCCTTCGACATCGGTGATAAGGGCCAGTTTTTCCGCACCTAAGGCGGCAGCCAGTTCACCGGCAACATAGTCGGCGTTAATGTTATAAGTAGCGCCGTCTTTGCCAACACCGATCGGCGAAATAACGGGAATGTAGCCTTGGTCCAAAAGTTTTTCAACAATACCGGTATTAAGTTTGAGGACATCACCGACAAAGCCGATATCCACTTCTTTAACCTGACCGTTCTCCCGCACTTTTGCCAAATGCTTGGCAGCAATAATCAGGTCAGCGTCTTTGCCGCTCAGACCAACGGCTTTTGCTCCGAGGAAGTTTAATAATTTGACGATTTCGCTATTGATTTTACCTACAAGCACCATTTCGGCAATTTCAACAGTCTCGGCATCAGTGACTCTGAGACCGCTGACAAAGCTTGACTTTTTGCCCAGCTTTTCCAGCATACCGGTAATTTCCGGACCGCCGCCGTGCACAACTACCGGACGAATACCGGCATATTTAAGAAAAATAATGTCCTGCATTACGCTTTTCTTAAGTTCATCGTTCAGCATGGCGTTGCCGCCGTATTTAATGACAATGGTGTTGCCGGCAAACCGTTGCAGGTACGGTAGCGCTTCAATCAGTACGGCAGCCTTTTCTACCGAATTAATCATTTATATCATCCCTTTCCCACTTACTTAATTGTCGTAATGCGCTAGAACCGCATAATAGTAATTATGTTGTATATTCGCCGTTAATTTTTACATATTCATAGGAAAAATCGCACGTCCACACAGTAGCCGCCGCGTCACCCAGGCCCAGATCAACTGTTACAACAATATCCTTGGCAGCCATAACGTCTTTGAGCTTGGCGGTGTCAAATTCGGCAGCTCCCTGGCCATTGACAACTATTGTCAGACCACCGATGGCCAACGAGGTCCTGTCAGGCTGAGTTTTGGCGCCCGAGTAACCGACAGCGCATAAGATCCGGCCCCAATTAGGGTCCTGGCCAAAGAAGGCCGTCTTGACCAGCGGCGATTTGGCGATAGCCATAGCGGCTTGTTTGGCATCGGCAAACGTAAGAGCACCTGTAACATTTATTTCGAGAAATTTGGTGGCGCCTTCGCCATCACGAACAATCAACTGCGCTAATTCGGTGCATACCGTTTTCAGTGCCTGAAAAAATTCTTGGTACTCAGGGCTGTCAGCCGATCTAATTAGCTTATTACCGGCTTGCCCGTTGGCCAGTACGGCAACCATATCGTTAGTACTGGTATCACCGTCTACCGAAATCATATTAAACGACAGTTCTACCGCCTGGTTGAGCGCCAGCTTCAATAATTCAGGAGCAACAGCGGCGTCAGTGGTAATAAAGCACAGCATTGTGGCCATGTTAGGGTGAATCATGCCCGCCCCTTTGGCAATTCCCGCGATTGTAGCCGTTTTTCCCCCTAAGGAATATTGATAGGCACAAGACTTAGGGAAAGTATCTGTCGTCATAATAGCAGCCAACGCCTGTTCGTGTCCGGATTCGGACAAATCTGCCACTGCCTGGCTGATGCCGGCAGTTACTTTCTCCATGGGTAACGTTACGCCAATTACCCCGGTTGAAGCCACCAGCACCTCATTATCATCAAGATTCAAGGCTTTGGCCGCCTGGTGTGCCATAGCTTTGGCATCGGCCAGCCCCTGCTCGCCGGTACAGGCGTTGGCGCAGCCGGAGTTGACGACAATGGCACGAGCCTTACCGCGCTCTACGGCTTGGCGTGAAACAATAACCGGCGCGGCGGCCATCTGATTGGTGGTGAACATAGCTGCCGCTGCCGCGGGAACAGTGCTGTAAATAACGGCCACGTCTTCTTTGCCGTTCTTTTTTATGCCACAATGAACGCCTGCCGCTTTAAAGCCTTGTGGCGCAGTGATGCCGCCAGTGATTTTGCTTAACATTCTTCAACCTGCCCTTCTATGGATAAAGCGGTGCGTTATCAAGTCCTGCCCGCTCGTCAATATTGAACATTACATTCATATTTTGCACTGCTTGGCCGGCGGCGCCCTTGACCAGATTGTCAATCGCAGCCACAGCGATTACTCTGCCGGTGCGTTTATCAATATGCCAGCCCAAATCGCAGAAATTGGTACCGCGTGTGTTCTTGGTTACCGGATAGCCGCCGCGCCCTAACAGGCGGATAAAATATTCATCATTGTACATTGCATGATATGCCTGGTCCACAGTCTCAGGGCTAACACCGTCTATAAGGCGGGCATAACAAGTGCTCAAAATACCTCTGGCCATGGGAATTAAATGGGGGGTAAAGCTGATAACAATCTCTTTGCCGGCTAATTCGGCGAGGGCGGCCTCAATCTCGGGTGTATGACGGTGTCCGGCAATATTATAGGCTTTGACACTTTCAAATACTTCGGTAAAATGAGAACCCAGGTTTAAGCCCCGCCCGGCTCCTGACACGCCTGACTTGGCGTCAACCACGATCGAGTTAAGATCAACCAGCTTATTTTTCACGAGCGGCGCAAGCGCTAAAATACTGGCTGTTGTATAGCAGCCGGGGTTGCCGACAATGGTTGCCTCTCTGACCTGGCTGCGGTTAAGTTCTGTCAGACCATATACCGCTTGCGCCTCCCGATGGGTATGGGGTACTTTGTACCACTGTTCATATACATCCGGGTTACGGAAACGGTAGTCCGCTCCCAGATCAATGATTTTTACTTTCTGATTTATCGCTGTCGCCTTGCGGCCAACTTCCATGGCATGGCCGTGAGGTAAGCCAATAAAAATGACGTCACTGTCAGCGGCAATTTTGTCCAAATCGCCTAAGCTTGCTAGTGTTTTATCATAAAATCGTGTAAAATGAGGGTATATTTCGTTAATGGCTGTACCTGGCTGACTTTCTGATGTAATGTATTGGATTTCGGCAGCCGGGTGGGATACCAGTATGCGGAGCAGTTCGGCACCGGTATAGCCGGTAGCTCCTACAATGCTTATTTTCATGGGCATCGCTCCTTTGTTGTAATAATTATACAGTACGTATGAATATTAATGCAAGTATTTTCGGTATTCATGTATACATTTTTTAGAAAGAGGTATGATGGCTGTCGACTTTGATTCTTTGACAAATATTATTGAACAATACGGATATTTGGCCGTTTTTTTGTCCATGACGCTAGAAGGTATGTGTATCCCGGTGCCCAGTGAACTGGTACTGGGATTTGCCGGATTTATGGTGTATCAGAACGTGTTTAGTTTCCCGGGCGCCATCCTCGCCGGCTGGCTGGGCAGTATGACCGGTTCGCTGTTCATTTACTTTTTAGCCCGTCAAGGCGGACGCGAGTTTTTGTACAAGTTTTGCCGGCTTATCCACTTATCTCCGTCTTATGTTGATAAAATGAGTGACTGATTTATCCGCTACGGCCCTATAATTATCATCCCTTGGCGCCAGCTGCCCATCATCCGTACTAAAATCAGCATTGCCGCCGGCCTCTTGAACATGCGTCTGTCGACTTTCGGTGTACTTACGGCCATAGGCATAGCAGTGTGGTGCACGCTGGCCGTTAGTCTGGGCCTGTTTTTCGGCCCGCATTGGGAAAAACTCATTGACATCTTTACCGATCTCGGCTATATAGTAGTTGCCGCTATCGGGTTTGCCGTTGTTGTTGTCGGTATATATTGGTATTTAAGCCGTAAAAGAAAAAAGAGGCAACTCATCAGAAATTGACCTCTCCAATTATGTATATACTGTTCCCGCACCGGGAGCAGTTTTTTTCATCTGTTAACCGGCTGTAACCACCCAGGCGATCAATAACCTTATAGCCGCACTCCGGGCAGTAGGTGTTAACGCGGTCACCGCCGGTATTGCCAATATATACGTAGTTGAGGTGTTTACGCGCGGTCTCATAAGCCTGAGAAAGTGTGCTCAGCGGTGTCGGCGGCGCGTCCATTTTGTAATTGGGGAAATAACGTGAGAAGTGCAGCGGTATGTCAGGATTAATGCCTGCCAGCCATCCGGCCAGGCCGGCAATTTCGTGTTCATGGTCATTAAGCCCCGGCACTACTAAAGTAGTAATCTCAACATGGCAGGCGCGGGCCGCCAATTCGACCGTATGTTTCACATGTTCAAGCCGTCCGGCACATACTTTTTGGTAAAAATCATCGTTGAAAGCTTTCACATCGATATTCATAGCATCAATGTACGGCAATAGTTCATTCAACGGCTGTTCGTTAATAAAGCCATTGGTAACAAGCACGTTTTTAAGTCCGGCCGCCTTTACCGTGCGGACAGTATCAAAGATATATTCATACCACACGCTGGGTTCAGAATAAGTGTAGGCAATACCGATATTCCCCCTGTCCACTAACTCACCGGCCAAATTGGCCGCCGCCTGGGGTTCAAGTCTGACAGCAGGCGGGTTGTCATGGGCAATATGCCAGTTTTGGCAAAATTGGCAGGCAAAGTTGCACCCCCAGGTGCCAATAGACAAGATATAGCTGCCCGGATAAAAGTGGTAGAGCGGTTTCTTCTCGATAGGATCAAGCGCCTGAGCAGTAGCCTGGGCATAGTTTAACGTGTAAAGCCTGCCGTCAGTATACTGCCGCACCCGGCAAAAGCCTGTCCGCCCCTCAGCAATTAGGCAGTTCTTAGGACACAGCCGGCATAGCGCCGTCTCGCCGCGCCGTTCATAATGGAGGGCCTCATGCACGCTTATCACCTGCTTTGATTTTTGATTACTTATAGCGAATCACGGTAAAGCGGTACAAATCAACATCCTCGTCAGGGCGAATACCCGCCTTTTGCCTGGCGATAGCCACCTGCGCCTGGGCGGTGTCAACCCCTTCCAGGTCAGGTAGCAACAGGCCGGAACGCCGGCCTTTACGGACAATAACGCCATACTTCTTGGGATCAAGCTCCTCCAAGCTATCCACCGGCTCCGGCGTTTGGAGCACATCAACCGAAACCTCAAGCTCTGGCAGCTCGCTAAGTTCAATGGGCCAAAACCGCGGATCCTCTGTGCCGGCACTAACGGCATTCTGAATAATTTCTTCGGCCACCGTGGGCTGGGTGGGAGCAAATGTCCCAATACATCCGCGTAGCTGGCCACCTTTTTTAAACGATACAAACGTCCCGGCTTGGCCGCTCAGCATAGGCGGCACTTCAGCCGGTTTATCCATCAGCCGGCCATGTTCAAGATAATATCTCAGACTTTCACGGGCCAGTGCTACTGGCGCGCTTGGTGCGCTCATAACAGCCCCCTCCTATTTTTTCCCTTTAATTTTATAAGAAACAACAGCATAACCAACGCCAAGCGGTCCTTCGTAAGAGCAGTTGATAACCTCAGCTTCCAGGCCGCCCATAACGCCCATGAGAAAAAATATCGGCCTGAGGCCGCATTCTCCGGCTTCGTCTATCAAATTTTTATCCAGGTTGAGAAGAGCTTTGACATCAATGTTTTTAAGGGCTTGAACTACCTGACGGTCAAATTCAGCGCCACGCGGACTGTATCCGGCCGGCGCACCGGGCAGCAGGCGGTGAGACAAATCACTTGAAGCAATTACCGCCACCCGCTTGTCCATACTGCCGATAGCTGCCTGAACAGCTTTACCAAAAGTGTACATTTCCTCATAGGCCAGCATACCCATGGATAACAGTACAATTTGGCCTTTAAAACCGGCCTTGTTAAGATAGTACAGCGGGACAAAAGCGCCGTGATCAATTTTTAAAGAAATCCGGTAATTCTTGGCAGTATCATCGGTCAATTCCATTAAATTAATCCCAAGGCGCTGGCAGTTGCGGATAATATGCTTTATTAACAGGTTATCGGTCTCAAAGCCAAGCGTTACGTCAGGAGCGCCAAAACTTGCCATGCTGCCGCGCAGGCGGGGATGGATGCAAACAGTAACAGCATCCTCAAAAACCGGTCCATGCGGCGTAATTATGACAACAGTCTGAGGGTTGCCCTCTTTCAACATTTCGGCTACTTGTCCGGCAGTTTGAACAGTATTTTTGATATTATCAAGTTCGTTTTTCCCTACTTCCGGGATCATGATAGGCGGATGCGGCATTACCGCACAGCCAACCAAATTATCCATACAATCACTCCCTTCAGCTAGTGGTTCGTTTTTTATCTTCCCACATTCTGGCTGAAATGATACGCCAAAGCTTTGGCAATATGTTCGGCTAACTTTTGCTGATATGCATCATTATTAGGGCGGCCGGCTTCTTCCGGATTGCTGATAAAGCCGGCTTCAACAAGCACATCCGGCACATTTACAGATTTCAATAAGATAATGTCAGAATCCTGCTTGGCTTGGCGTTTGTTTCCAGGGGAAAAATTTTTTAGAACATGTTGTACAGTCTCAGCCAACCGCTCATTTTCTTCTGATTCGGGATTGTAAAAAACCTGAGCTCCCGACCCTTTAGCGCCTTTGATGGCATTGCAGTGAATGCTGACAAACGCGTTAGCCCCTGAATTTTCAATGATTTCAGCACGTTTTAAGAGGTCGTTGCGTTTGCCGCCTTTGCCCCGTGTATAATAATCGACATCGCCCTCCCGGGTAAGCACTGGCATTCCGCCGTTGGCAGACACAACAGCGGCTAATTTTAATGCAATACTACCACCGCAATACTAAACACTATCGCGCTAACTAATCTCCGTCGCCGCATCACGACTACCCGCATGTTCATCCCTGCCTTATAAAGAATCAAGGCCGCGGCCTTCGCTACTTACACTGTATTCTCTATTAGGCAATTAAATGCTAAAATATAGGTAATCGGCATGACTACAGCAACAACGTGATACGGGGGGTGACATGTTGAAAACAATGCGTTTGCGGAAAGGCCGGTTTTTCGTCCTATTATTAATTGTATTTACAATCGCTTTTTTGTGGGCCGGCGGCGATTTGCTGCTCCGCTCAGCAATACCAAAAGTCAGTGTTCCGGCTGCAACTACCGCAACTTCCAATGTTAAAGGCATCTGGGAACAGGCGCACCGGATCATTTTCCTCAAGAGCGCTGTCGATGCCAAACTTGACAAGAAAGGTTATGTACAGTTGTCCGACATACCACCGACTATGCAACAGGCTATCATTGCCGTTGAAGATAACAGGTTTTACCAGCATATGGGGTTTGATATCGAGGGTATACTGCGAGCGGCACTGGTAAACTTGCAGACAGGCGCATTTGTTGAAGGTGGTAGCACAATTACCCAGCAACTGGTAAAAAATTTATTTTTATCTCATGACCAGACATTGGGCCGGAAGCTTGAAGAAATTATCCTGGCTATTGATGTTGAGCTTCGGTACTCCAAAGAAGAAATCCTTGAGATGTATTTGAATACTATCTATTTCGGGTCTGGCGCGTATGGCATTAGCGAGGCGTCAGCAGTTTACTTTGGCAAACCGCCGTTTAACCTTACTCTGGCGGAATGCGCCATGCTGGCCGGACTGCCTAACGCCCCGTCGCGGATATCCCCATATGTGGATTTTGCGGCCGCCAAACAACGCCAGGCCATTGTGCTCACAGCCATGACCCGCCACGGTTATATCAGTCCGGATCAAGCCCTGGAAGCAAAACTAGCCCCGATTAAATTGGCTAAATAGCCAATGTCCGGCAAACACCGGACCTTTTTTGATTTAAAGAAAACACGGCTTGCGCCGAGCCTTTGACGAAAGCGGAAGCCGATGTTGCCTTTATCCTGGCAGAGAGTTATGCTTTCTGTCAGGACAAAAAAACCCTGCCAGATAAGCTGACAGGGTTTTTTGTAACACAAAAATATTAACGTTTGGAGAACTGGGAAGCTTTGCGGGCTTTTTTGAGGCCGTATTTGCGGCGCTCTTTTTCGCGCGGATCGCGGGTTAACAGACCAGCTTTCTTAAGAGCCGGACGGAATTCGCCGTCAACTTTTAACAGAGCGCGGGCAATACCGTGACGGACTGCGCCGGCTTGGCCGGATACGCCGCCGCCCTCAACTTTTGCCAGAACGTCATATTTACCAACAGTATCGGTAATATTAAGCGGTTGAGTTACGATAAGCTCCAAAGTTTTTAAACCAAAATATTCGTTCAGCGGACGTTCATTAACAATGATTTTGCCTTCTCCCGGAACCAGACGAACTCTGGCAACCGAGGTTTTTCTACGACCTGTGCCGTAGTAAGTCACCAATGCCATTATATGTTCCTCCTTTCCGGTATTACCTAATATTAAGTTCCAGCACTTCCGGCTGTTGAGCGGAATGCGGATGGTTAGGACCAGCGTAAACATTAAGTTTACGGTACATTTGACGGCCAAGGCGGTTCTTGGGCAACATACCTTTAACAGCATGCTCAATGACCCGCTCAGGCTTTTCGGCCAGCATCTTGCCGGCAGCAGTGAACGTGGTGCCACCCGGGTAGCCGGAATGACGGAAATAGGTTTTTTGGGTAAGTTTTTTACCTGTTAATACCACTTTATCAGCATTAACTACAATTACATGGTCGCCAGTATCAACATGGGGAGTAAAGGTTGGTTTATTTTTGCCGCGAAGAACTTTCGCGACTTCAGCGGCCAACCTGCCAAGGGTTTTACCCTCAGCGTCCACAACATACCATTTGCGCTGGATGTTGGCCGGATTTGCCATAAAAGTTTTCATCGTCTATCCTCCTCGTACAGGCTAAAAAGGACTATAAATTAAAGAGACAAATTATGATTATAACCTTGAATTCCGGGGCTAATGGAAGTCATGGCAAAAATCTCATAAAGCTATTGTAATAAATTAGCTGATTGATGTCAAGCTATATACCTTGCCAGACAGAAAATATTTTTATATATCTGTAACTCGTGGAGTGATTGCCACGCTCACTACTCCGAAAACAAGAGACTGCCGCGTCGGCTAACGCCTCCTCGCAGTGACATCTTGATACTGTCATTGCGAACGCTGGTGAAGCAATCTCAATACTTAACTTCAACTAAGTACAGTCCCTGTGGCGGTGCCGTGACACCGGCTGCCGACCGGTCACAGCCGGCCAGAATATCAGCAAAACCGTCAGGAGTTAGGCGGTGTTGGCCAACTTCGACCAGCGTTCCGACTAAGTTGCGCACCATGTGGTATAAAAAACCGGTTCCCCAAAATTCAAATTCAATGATTGAATCCCCTGAGTTTCGGCATGATGCTGCCATAATGGTACGGACAGGGCTTACCGGAGCACCGCCGGTGGCGCGGAATGCCGAAAAGTCATGCGTGCCAACTAAGGCTTGAGCAGCCTGATGCATAAGCGCGGTATCCAATCCGGCGGTAAAATGCCAGGCATAGTTCCGCTCAAACGGATTTGGCAATTTTGTATTCAATAGCCTATAGCGATATCTCTTGCTATGGGCTGAATAACGGGCATGAAATTCCGGCGCTGCATCACTTGCTGCAACTACCACAATGTCGGGGGGCAGCAATCCCTTGGCCGCTAACGGAATACGCTCGGCCGGGATAGTTCCCTGGGTAAAGAAATTCACTACCTGCCCATAGGCATGCACCCCGGCATCAGTACGGGCCGCACCGGTAAGTTTAAGCTGGTGGCCGAAAATTTTGGCCAAGCGTTCTTCTACTAGCTGCTGAATGGTAACAGCGTTGGCTTGTCGTTGAAAACCATGGTAGGCCGTACCATCATAGGCCAAAGTAAGCTTGATGTTTCTCATATTATTTGGTCATAGGTCTTGACCGCAATGAGGACCGCGATCAGGACTAGCATCGCAGCCGCAGCCATTATATCTAGTGTGCCTAGTTTTAGTTCTTTCATCCTGGTACGGTTTTCACCGCCCCGGTAACACCTGGCTTCCATAGCCACGGCCAATTCATCAGCACGGCGAAATGCGCTAATAAACAGCGGCACCAAGAGCGGCACCATATTCTTGGCCCGGTTCAAAATATTACCGGAAGCAAAGTCTGCGCCCCGCGCCATTTGCGCCTTCATAATCCTATCGGCTTCTTCCAGTAAGGTGGGAATAAATCTGAGAGCAATTGTCATCATCATGGCCAGTTCATGAGCCGGCACTCCCAACCGCCGGAAGGGGTTCAGAAGACGCTCAATACCGTCAGTTAGTGCAATTGGTGAGGTGGTAAAAGTTACGAGCGATGATACTACAATTAACAGTACCAGTCTGAGCGACATGAGTATACCCATGCGCACACCTTCTGTAGTGATGGTCAACGGCCCCAGTGAATAAATAACAAAACCGGGCGTACTGAAGACATGAATGCACAGTGTTAGGATGATGATAATCCATAACGGTTTAACTGAGCGCAGCACAAGCCGTGCCGGAATGGCTGACACGCCGATTACTATAACGGCAAACGCCATAAGTATGCCGTAAGCCAAATAATTTTCGGCTAAAAATATTGTGCTGATATAAGCGACCACACCCAATATTTTGGTTCGGGGGTCAAGGCGATGGATGGGTGAGCTCCCAGGAAAATATTGGCCTAAGGTAATATCAGTGAGCATTTTTCCGCCCCCTAACGGCTTGAAAAATGTTTTTGGCCGCTGCCTCGGCCGTCATGACGGTATTATCAATGGCTAAGCCTTTGGCCTGGAGCTTGTCCATTAATGCAGTAAGCGGTGGCACATCGACGCCGGCATTTTTAAGTTGATCGCGGCCACTACCGAAAATTTCCTGCGGTGTGCCGTCAAGGCTAATTTGGCCGCCATTCATAACCAATACCCGGGTAGCCAGGCGGGCAACATCTTCCATATTGTGCGACACCAAGATAACGGTAATACCTGTTGTCTGATGCAGTTTAACAATCTGGCCGAAAATTTCGTCCCGTCCCCGGGGATCAAGGCCGGCAGCCGGTTCATCCAACGCCAGATAATCAGGCTCCAAAGCAATAACCCCGGCAATAGCTACCCGCCGCATCTGACCGCCACTGAGGTTAAAAGGTGAACGGTCTTTAAATCTCTCAAAATCAAGTCCGACAAAATCCATAGCCCGGCGTACACGGCTTTCAATTTCGTCAGCTGTCAGACCAAGATTTTTGGGGCCGAACGCAATATCTTCATAGATAGTCTCTTCAAACAACTGGTGCTCAGGATATTGGAAGACCATACCCACCCGCCGCCTCGCCCCACGCGCCGCCGGGCTTTTGGTAGTTAGGTCAACATCATCAACTGTCACTTGACCGGTTGTAGGAGTTATCAGGCCGTTCATATGCTGTACCAGTGTCGATTTACCTGAACCGGTATGACCGATGATACCGATAAACTCACCTTGATTGATAGTCAGGTTTATGTTCCTGATGGCTGTCCGCTGATATGGGGTTCCAGGCATATAGGTATAGGTAACGTTGTTAAATATTATGGACATAGCGCCACCACCAGCTGTTCATCGCTTATTATACCAGTCTCCAGTTTTAGACCGTAACCGCGCAGGTAATCAGCAATTTCGGCCGCGGCCGGTACATCAAGCCCCATGGTTTTGAGACGCGCAACCTGGCTAAACACCTCCGCCGGCGGGCCTTGCATAACAATTGAGCCTTGCTCCATGACTACAACCCGGTGGGCGGCCACAGCTTCTTCCATAAAATGAGTAATGTATACAACAGTAATTCCTTCTTGATTTAACCGGCGGACGGTATCAAGTACTTCTTTGCGGCCACGGGGATCAAGCATGGCGGTTGGCTCATCAAGTACCAGACACTTAGGGCGCATGGCCAGTACCCCGGCAATAGCCACCCGCTGTTTCTGTCCGCCGGACAAAAGGTGCGGCGCATGATGGCGATATTCTTCCATATTGACAAGCGCCAGCGCTTCAGTCACCCGCCGGGAAATCTCATGCGGTTCTACACCTAAATTCTCCGGGCCAAAGGCTACGTCCTCTTCGACAATTGCCGCCACAATCTGGTTATCAGGATTTTGAAATACCATGCCTACTTGCTGGCGTATATCCCATACTTTTGCCGGATCACTCGTATCCATGCCAGCTACCAGACATTTGCCGCCAGTTGGCAAAATTAGTGCATTTAGGTGCTTAGCCAGCGTTGATTTGCCTGAACCGTTAGTACCAATGACGGCAACAAATTCACCCTGATTAATAGTCAGGTTAATATCGGTAAGCGCGATTACCTCCTGACCCTCATAACCTGGATAAGTGTGGCGCAGGTTTTCAATTTTAATAAGTTCTCCCATACGATGAGCCCCTTATTTTAAAAGTACATAGGCCGCTTAGGCCATAGTATAAGTATAAAGGCGACCCGCCGGGTCGCCCTATTAACTACTACATTACACTAATTCGATAATCGCCATAGGAGCAGCATCGCCCCGGCGCGGTCCCAGCTTAAGCACCCGGGTATAACCGCCTTGACGTTCGGCATATTTGGGAGCAACTACGTCAAACAGTTTTTTAGTAACTTCTTCGTCCAAGAGGTATGATAACACTTGGCGGCGGGCATGCAGGTCGCCCCGCTTGGCCAAAGTAATCATTTTATCGGCAAGGCCGCTGATTTCTTTCGCCTTAGCTTCCGTTGTTTCAATACGCTCATATGCAAAGAAGGAAGTTAATAAACTGCGAAACAGCGCTTTGCGGGCGCTCGTGTCCCGTCCTAACTTTCTGTAGGCCACAACTCTTCCCTCCCCTTAATCTTCGTTTTCAGCCAGTGCAAGACCCATCTCAATAAGCTTTTTCTTGACTTCTTCCAGTGATTTACGCCCTAAGTTGCGAACTTTCATCATGTCTTCTTCGCTCTTTTGAGTAAGCTCAGCTACTGTATTGATTCCGGCCCGTTTTAAACAGTTGTAAGAACGCACCGAGAGGTCCAGATCCTCAATGGTCATTTCCATTACCCTGTTTTTGCCTTCAGCCGGTTCTTCAGACACCAATCCCTGACCCTCATCCTCTTCTGGAGGTTCTCCGGCAATATTTTGAAATAATTTCAGGTGCGACACCATGATGCCAGCAGCTTTGCTGACCGCTTCTTCGGGACGCATACTGCCGTCGGTCCATACTTCTAATGTCAGCTTGTCATAGTTGGTTACATTGCCGACACGCGTATCAGTAACGTTGTAATTGACGCGTACAATCGGTGAGAAGATGGAGTCAACTGGAATAATCCCGATTACATGGTCGGGCTTTTTGTTCTTATCAGCGGGTACATAGCCTTTGCCTTTTTCAACCATGATTTCCATGCGGAGTTTGCCGCCAGCACCAACTGTCGCCAAGTGGAGCTCAGGGTTTAAGATATCAATATCGGCGTCGGCCTTGATGTCGCCAGCTGTGACATCGCCTTCTTCAAACGCTTCTACCAGTAAAACTTTCGGTTCATCACTATGCATTTTCAGGCACAGTTCTTTTAGGTTTAAAATAATGTCGGTGACGTCCTCCCGAACACCGGGAATAGTGGCAAACTCGTGAAGCACGCCGTCAATTTTTACTGATGTTACGGCTGCACCCGGCAATGACGATAAAAGTACCCTTCTCAGACTGTTGCCCAGTGTGATGCCAAAGCCCCGGTCTAAGGGTTCCCATACGAATTTGCCATAACGGTTGTCTTCGCTTATTTCCACTATTTCGATTTTCGGTTTTTCGATTTCAATCATCCGGAAAAACCCTCCTCATTTGCGCAAACTGCTAAGTTACGCCATCGCCACGGTTGAGGGCAGATTATCTCGAGTACAATTCTACAATTAGATGTTCCTGGACAGGAATATCAATTTCCTCCCGGGTGGGGTAGCGCATAACTTTACCGCTCATATCGGCAGCCGTCAACTCAATCCAAGCCGGAGCTTGCTTATGGCCAAGCGACTCAGCGATTTTCTTCATAATGGGTGATTCTTTGCTGCCTTCCCGCACCGCAACAACGTCGCCGGCTTTAACCAGGAAGGACGGAATGTTTACACGACGGCCGTTGACAGTGAACAAGCCATGGCGCACCAGTTGTCTTGCCTGGATCCGGCTTTCAGCCAGTCCCATGCGGTAAACAACATTGTCAAGTCTTCTTTCCAGCATAATTAAAAGGTTTTCGCCGGTAATGCCTTTTTGGCGCTCAGCCTTTTCAAAATAGTTCCGGAACTGGCGCTCAAGCACTCCGTAAATGCGGCGGGTTTTTTGCTTTTCCCGGAGCTGAATGCCGTATTCAGAAACTTTTTTGCGGGTTTGTCCGGCACCATGTTGACCAGGAGCAAAACCACGCTGGGTAAAGGCGCATTTATCGCTATAGCATCTGTCGCCTTTAAGGTATAGTTTAGCGCCCTCGCGGCGGCATAATCTGCAAACAGGACCTGTATATTTAGCCATTCTTACCAAACACCTCCCAATTCCCTAAACTCTTCTTCTTTTCGGTGGACGGCATCCATTGTGAGGAATGGGTGTTACGTCTTTTATCATATTAACTTCCAGACCTGCAGCCTGAAGTGAACGGATGGCGGCTTCCCGACCGGCACCAGGACCTTTTACAAATACTTCAATTTGTTTCAAGCCATGCTCCATGGCAGCTTTAGCAGCAGTTTCGGCGGCCATCTGAGCGGCAAACGGCGTACTTTTCCGCGAACCTCTAAAACCCAGGCCACCGGCGCTGGCCCACGAAATAGCGTTACCTCGGGTATCAGTGATGGTTACGATGGTGTTGTTGAAGGTCGAACGGATATGAGCAACACCATGTTCTATATTTTTACGTTCTTTACGTTTTGGTCTAGCAACTTTCTTTTGAGCCAATGGGTATCCCTCCTTTACTTCTTCTTCTTAGCACCAACAGTCTTTTTCGGGCCTTTACGGGTACGGGCATTGGTCTTGGTACGCTGACCGCGTACAGGCAGACCCATCCGATGCCGCTTGCCCCGGTAAGACCCGATTTCGATAAGACGCTTAATGTTTAACGCTTCTTCCCGGCGGAGATCGCCTTCTACACGGTAATTTTTATCAATGTTTTCGCGCAGTTTGGCAACTTCTTCCTCGGTTAAGTCCCGGGTTCTGGTGTCAGGATTGATTCCGGTATTTTTTAGGATTTCTTTGGACAATGTCAGTCCGATGCCATAGATGTATGTCAAAGCAATTTCGATGCGTTTATCACGCGGTAAGTCTACACCGGCAATACGTGCCATGTATTAATCCACCCCCTAACTCTTATTATCCTTGTTTTTGTTTATGTTTGGGATTTTCGCAAATCACCATTACTCTGCCATGCCGTTTGATGACTTTGCATTTTTCACATATAGGCTTAACCGATGGCCTTACTTTCATAATTAAACCTCCTTATCGTGCGTCCGTCCGTCCGCCAGTCCGCGTTCGCTCATCAACTCGACTAACGAACTTACGAACCCACGAACCTGCTATTTAAACCTATA
This sequence comes from Sporomusaceae bacterium ACPt, assembly GCA_041428575.1. Classification (GTDB taxonomy): domain Bacteria; phylum Bacillota; class Negativicutes; order Sporomusales; family Sporomusaceae; genus Sporomusa_D; species Sporomusa_D carbonis. The sequence goes on along the minus strand of CP155570.1, from coordinate 483,608 downwards.
GGTAATACGGCCGCGTTTTAAATCATACGGTGTAAGTTCAATAGTAACTTTATCGCCTGGTAAAATCCGGATAAAATTCATGCGAATTTTACCCGACACATGCGCCAGTACAATATGGCCGTTTTCCAGTTTTACCTGGAACATGGCGTTAGGCAATGCCTCGATAACCGTGCCTTCAACTTCTATTACGTCTTGTTTGGACATGAGCTATATCCCTCCTCGTCCGCTTTTAAACAACTTATCCGGTCGCCTCGATCTGGGCGAGGGCCTGGCGGATGTCCTCATCGGTGGTTTTTTGACCACTGGCTAAAGTCTCTGCCACATTGTTAGCAATAGAATTAAGCCTTTTTACATGCTTAACGTTTTTTTTCTTAGGACTCTCGACTTTACGGCTGCGTCCGTCAGCTACCAGAAGAGTTTGCGGCTTATACCACCCTAGCACAACATAGGCGCGGCCAGCATCGCGTCCGGCTGACGATATGACAATGTGCCCAAGGCTTATATTTCCATCTGGCACAAGCCGTCTCCTCCTATAGTTTTGTTAATATTTCCGGACCATCGGCGGTAATTGCAATGGTGTGCTCAAAATGGGCGGAATATTTTCCGTCAGCAGTCACTACTGTCCAGTTGTCGCTCAAGGTCTTGACCTCATGAGTCCCTGCGTTAATCATAGGCTCTATTGCTAATGTCATACCAGATTTTAATCGCGGGCCGCGGCCGGGAAGTCCGTAATTGGGCACTTGCGGATCTTCGTGCATGTTTCTGCCGATGCCATGCCCGACAAAATCGCGCACTACACCATAACCATGCCCCTCGGCGTAGGTTTGAATACTATGGGAAATATCGCCTAAACGATTTCCTGCCACAGCTTGTTCAATCCCCTTATATAGCGACTGTTCGGTAACTTCAATAAGTTTCTCAACTTCAGCGTCAACCTCACCAACCGGCACGGTAATCGCAGCATCACCGCAATATCCGTTAATGATGGCGCCAATGTCAATACTTACATTATCTCCATTTTTCAACCTTTTTAACCCAGGAATGCCATGTACTACCTCTTCATTAACCGAAGTGCAAATATTGCCCGGGAAACCGTGGTAACCTTTAAAGGCAGGTACTGCTCCCCGGCTTCTGATGTACTGTTCAGCAATCCTGTCAAGTTCAAGCGTAGTGACATCAGGTTTTACCGCTTTTTTCACTTCATTAAGCGTCTCGGCCACTATCCGCCCGGCATCACGCAGGTAGTTTAATTCCCTTTGTGATTTAAGAATGATCATAGTTGCCCGCCTCTCAGGCTACTCACTATGTCTTTCAGGACATCATCAATGGGTTGCAGGCCGTTGATCTCGGTATACAACCCTTTGTCCTGATAATACTCAATCAGCGGTTGAGTCTGAGCCTGATATACCGACAACCGGTTAATTACTGTCTCTTCCCGGTCATCATCCCGTTGGAACAGCTCGCCGCCGCATTTGTCACAAATACCGTTTTTGCTGGACGGATTAAAAGCAACATGATAGGTAGCGCCGCAGTTTTTGCATATCCGGCGTCCGGTCATACGGCCGACCAATTCTGAGTCTGGTGCAGTAATATTGATAACCCGGTCAAGCCTGATTTCCAGTTCAGAGAGCGTCCGGTCCAGGGCTTCGGCCTGAGCAATGGTGCGGGGAAAGCCGTCCAGGATAAATCCTTTTTGGCAATCTTCCTTAGCCAAGCGTTCTTTGACAATACCGATTGTTACACTGTCAGGCACCAATTGTCCGGCATCCATGCAAGCTTTGGCCTGTTTGCCAAGCTCGGTGCCTTCTTTGACAGCTGCCCGGAACATATCCCCGGTCGAAATGTGGGGAATTTTAAAATTTTCTACCAGTTTGGCCGCCTGGGTGCCTTTTCCGGCACCAGGCGGACCCATTAACAGAATAAACATGACCACTACCTCCTACTTCATGAAGCCTTGGTAATGACGCATAAGGACAAGCGCCTCGATCTGCTTCATGGTATCAAGTGCCACGCCCACTACGATCAGTAGAGCGGTACCACCGAAATACACACCCTGGAGTTTTGTCGCAGATGCGACAAAATTCGGCAGTATGGCGATTATGGCCAGGAATATCGATCCGGCCAGGGTAATTCTGGTCATAACCCGGTCTAAATAATCGGCGGTAGGCTTACCCGGCCTGATGCCTGGAATAAACCCGCCGTGTTTTTTCATGTTCTCTGCCATATCTGATATGTTCATGGTAACCGCAGTATAGAAGTACGTGAAGAAGATGATTAAGAGCGCATACAGTGTTGTCTGTAGCGGCGTGCCCCACGCAAACCACCCTGCCACTGTTTTTACCCAGGGTACATCAATAAACTGGGCAATGGTTACCGGGAACATCAGCACAGATGACGCAAAGATTATTGGAATTACGCCCGCTTGATTGACTTTTAGCGGGATATGGGTGGAATGGCCGCCGTACATTTTCCGGCCGACGACCCGTTTTGCGTACTGCACAGGAATTCTACGCTGACCCTGCTGAATAGCGATAACAAATACTATCATGGCCGCGGCGATTATCAGGAACAGCAGTACATTGAAGATATTAATCGTTCCGGCTCTTAGATACTCGTATATGGTATAGAGGCCGCTGGGCAGCCTTGATACGATACCGGCAAAAATGATCAGTGAAATGCCGTTGCCAATACCTTTTTCGGTGATTTGTTCACCCAGCCACATAAGGAAGGTCGTTCCGGCGGTCAGGGTGAGCGCAATGAGAAATATCGAACCAAATCCGGGGTTGATGATAGCTACTTTTAAGCCAAACGACATGCCGAGTGCTTGAATAAAGCCTAAAAGTACTGTTCCGTAACGGGTTATTTGGGTAATTTTCTTGCGGCCCTCGTCGCCTTCTTTGGCCCATTGTTCAAATTTCGGCACAACAACGGTTAAGAGCTGCATGATAATCGAAGCGTTGATGTAGGGAGTTATGCTCATAGCAAATATGGAAAACTTGCTTAGGGCACCACCGGAAAACAAGTCCAGAAACCCAAACAGATTACCGCTGGTAAACAGCTGTTCGATAACTGCGGCATTTACTCCCGGTACTGGGATGTGTGTGCCTAGCCTGAATATCAAGAACATGACCAAGGTGAAAACTATTTTCTGCCTCAGTTCAGCAATCTTTAAAACGTTCGAGAGCTCTGCCAGCAATTAAATCACCTCGACTGTACCGCCGGCAGCCTGGATTTTTTCAGCAGCCGACTTAGTAAAGCCATTAGCTTTAACGGTTAAAGCCTTGGTGAGCTCGCCATTACCTAAAATTCTGAGACCGTCAAGCACTTTTTTCACTACCCCGGCTTCCACCAAAGCTTCAAGATCTACAACCGCACCATTGTCAAAGCGATTTAGATCAGCTACATTAATTTCACTGTACTCCTTAGCGAATTTATTGGTGAAACCACGCTTGGGCAGTCTTAAGTACAAGGGCTTCTGGCCACCTTCAAAACCAGGACGCACACCGCCGCCGGCACGGGCTTTCTGACCTTTGTGGCCTTTGCCGGAGGTCTTACCGAGACCGGAACCGAGGCCACGGCCTACACGGGTGCGAACTTTTTTTGAACCAGGCGCTGGAGCTAATTCATGTAATTTCATTAACAGCACCTCCTTGAACTAGTATGTTGGCTATTGCCATTTTGGAATTTATTCAGCAACTTGTTCTACAGTAACGAGGTGTTCTACTTTACGAACCATGCCTCTGATTACTGCGTTATCTTCCTGAACTACCGAGCTGTTGGTTTTTTTAAGACCTAATGCTTTTACGGTGGCACGCTGGTCTTCCGGTCTGCCAATCAGGCTACGGGTTAAAGTTATTTTAAGTTTCGCCATGGTGTTACCTCCTTAACCCAACAGTTCCTGAACAGTTTTGCCGCGCAAGCTGGCAACTTCTTCAGCGCGTTTAAGCTGGCTTAAGCCAACGATTGTAGCGCGAACCATGTTGTTGGCGTTAGATGAACCGAGCGATTTAGTCAAAATGTCATGAATGCCGGCAAGTTCAAGCACGGCACGGACTGGGCCGCCGGCAATTACGCCTGTACCTTCAGCGGCAGGCTTTAACAGCACTTTACCGGCACCAAACTCACCCATGATTTGATGAGGAATGGTGGTGCCGACAATGGGAACTTTAATCAAGTTTTTCTTGGCGTCTTCTACGCCTTTACGAATAGCTTCCGGTACTTCAGCAGCTTTACCCAGACCGAAGCCTACGTGTCCGTTGCCGTCGCCGACAACTACCAGGGCGCTGAAGGAAAAGCGTCTGCCGCCTTTAACTACCTTGGCAACCCGGTTGATGAATACTACTTTTTCTTTAAGATCAAGACCGGTATAATCAATTCTGGCCATTAATTTCCCTCCTTTTCTTAGAATTCAAGTCCAGCTTCGCGTGCGGCAGCTGCCAGAGCAGCCACGCGACCGTGATAAATATAACCGGCGCGGTCAAATACCACTTTAGTGATTCCTTTTTCGAGGGCGCGTTTGGCAATTGCTTCGCCTACAGCTTTGGCTGCCTCAATATTTCCGCCATACTCAATTTTACTACTTAGCTCTTTATCTAATGTGCTGGCCGATACCAAGGTAGTGCCAGTTTTATCATTGATAATTTGAGCGTAAATATGCTTCAAACTGCGGAATACGTTAAGACGCGGGCGTTCAACAGTACCAATCAGAGTTTTCCGTGCTCTTAATTGCCGCTTTTTGCGCGCGATGTTTTTGCTCGGTTTACGCAGCAAGGTGTTCACTCCTTTCGCTTGAATTACCTTTTATGAGTTTATTTCTTGCCTTTACCGCCGGCTTTACCGACTTTGCGGCGGATAACTTCCCCTTCGTATTTGATGCCTTTGCCTTTATACGGTTCTGGTTCGCGATAGCCGCGGATTTTAGCAGCAAGCGCACCAACCACTTCTTTGTCAATACCGGAAATAACAATTCGGTTGGGCTGAGGAACATCAATGGTGATACCTTTAGGCGGCTCCACTTCCAAAGGATGCGAGAAGCCTAAGGTAAGTGCCAGTTTTTGACCGGATTTAGCGGCACGATAACCAACGCCGGCAATCTCTAATGTCTTGGAGAAACCTTGCGTTACACCTGTTACCATGTTGCTTACTAAAGTCCGGGTCAAACCGTGGAGCGAACGGTGTTCTTTATTATCTGTAGGCCGCTTGACGTGAATAACATTGCCTTCCATTTCGATAATCATATCTTTATGGAGCTTGCGGGTCAGCTCGCCCTTAGGGCCTTTAACTGTTACTACGTTGTCATTGCCGATGGTTACGGTAACGCCAGCAGGAACAGTGATGGGACTCCTACCAATTCTAGACATATTGCACCTCCTGTATCACTAGACTACCAAACATATGCGATTACTTCGCCGCCCAGACCTTCTTTGCGAGCAGCTTTATCGGTCATGATGCCTTTGGATGTCGAGATAATCGCAATTCCAAGGCCGCCCAGTACGCGCGGCAACTGCTCTTTCTTAGCGTAAACGCGAAGACCTGGCTTAGAAATGCGCTTAATCCCAGTAATTACTTTTTCGCGATTTGGGCCATATTTTAAACTGACGCGAAGCATTCCCTGCTTGCCATCTTCAATCATGTCGTAGTCTCTGATAAAACCTTCGTCTTTCAGGATTTGTACTACGGCTTGCTTGATTTTCGATGCCGGAATTTCGACTTTATCGTGATAAACCGAGTTAGCATTGCGAATGCGTGTAAGCATATCGGCAATCGGATCGGTCATTACCATGTGTTAGAACCCCCTTCCTATATATTGCTGCACTACCAGCTTGCCTTGTTTACTCCAGGAATGGCGCCTTTGTAGCTCAGTTCCCGGAAACAAATCCGGCACATCTCAAATTTACGCATATATCCGTGCGGCCGGCCGCAGATTTTGCAGCGGTTGTACTTACGCACTTTAAATTTAGGCTCTCTTTTCCATTTTTCAATTAAAGCCTTCTTGGCCACCGAATTCCCTCCTTTTCTTACTGTTCCCTGTTCAGCTTGAAACTGTTCAGTAACGTCCAGGTGCTAGGCGCTGAAGGGCATGCCCATCAGTCTTAAGAGTTCGCGTGCTTCTTCATCAGTCTTGGCAGTGGTAACAATAATAATATCCATACCGCGGATTTTGTCTACTTTATCGTATTCAATCTCCGGAAAAATCAGTTGTTCTTTAACACCGAGGGTGTAGTTACCGCGACCGTCGAAGGCTTTCGGACTTACACCGCGGAAGTCGCGCACCCGGGGTAAAGAGATATTGAACAGTTTATCAAGGAACTGATACATCCGTTCTCCACGCAAGGTTACTTTGGCGCCGATTGGCATACCCGCGCGGATTTTAAAAGCTGCAATGGATTTTTTTGCTCTGGTTACTACCGGTTTTTGCCCGGCGATTAAAGTCATATCATTTACAGCCGCATCGAGAACTTTAGGATTGCCTACTGCTTCGCCAACACCCATATTGATAACCACTTTCTCGACTTTGGGAATTTCCATGACGTTTTTGTAGCCAAACTTCTGCATCATAGCTTGAGCTACTTCATTTATATATTTTTCTTTAAGTCTTGTAGCCATGAGTTAACCTCCTTTCAGGAAAGAATGGTGTTACTTATCCTTATCAATAACTTCGCCGCATTTTTTGCAGGCACGGGCGAACGAACCGCTGGCCAACTGGGATTTTTTAATGCGGGTAGGTTTATCACATGCCGGACATACCAGCATTACTTTGGAGGAAGCAATAGGAGCTTCTTTTACCATAATGCCACCTTGAGGAGCTTTGGGGCTCGGCTTGGTATGGCGCTTTACTTTATTTACTCCTTCTACCACTACTTTGCCTTTTTTCGGCAGAGCTTCCACGATTTTGCCTTGTTTGCCTTTGTCTTTGCCTGACAGTACGACGACTTTGTCGCCTTTTTTAACATGCAATTTTTGGGCTTCGGACACTTAAGGACACCTCCTTAATCTAGATAACTTCCGGTGCCAGTGAGATAATTTTCATGAAATCTTTGTCCCTGAGCTCGCGGGCTACTGGTCCAAATATCCGTGTACCTCTCGGGCTTTTATCTTCTTTAATAACAACTGCGGCGTTTTCATCAAACCGGATGTATGAACCGTCCGGGCGGCGCAGTCCCTTGTTTGAACGAACAACAACGGCTTTAACTACATCGCCTTTCTTGACAACGCCACCGGGTGTAGCGTCTTTTACGGATGCAACAATGACATCGCCAATGTTGGCATAGCGGCGGTATGAGCCACCCAATACGCGGATGCACATAATTTGTTTAGCGCCGGTATTGTCAGCAACATTCAGGATGGTCTGCTGTTGAATCATAGTGCTTATCCTCCTTCCTCGTGAAGCTCGCTGCGGTTAGTGCAGTTGAGCTTAGAAGCTTACTTGGCGTTTTGATTATATCTATTTTGCTCTCTCAATAACTTCTACCACGCGCCAGCGTTTTTCTTTGGACAGCGGTCGGGTTTCCATAATTTTTACGGTATCGCCGATATGGCTTTCGTTATTCTCGTCATGAGCTTTGAATTTTACTGTTTGTTTAACAGATTTATGGTACAGTGGGTGCCGTACTAAACGTTCAACGGCTACGACTACTGTTTTTTCCATTTTGTCGCTTACTACTTTGCCAATACGAACCTTGCGCTCGTTTCTTTCAACGGTCACTTTTACATTGCCTCCCTTCACTCATTAACATTGGGCCCAAAAGTTACTGGGCTTTAAGTTCACGTTGACGCTGAACGGTTTTGATGCGGGCAATTGTTTTCTTGACGGCAGGAATCCGCATGGGGTTATCCAATTGGCCGGTAGCGTGTTGGAACCGCAGGTTGAACAGTTCTTCTTTCAACTTGTTCAGTTTTTGATCAAGTTCGGCTGCAGTCATTTCGCGGATATCTTTAGCCTTCATTTGCTTCACCACCCACTTTAGCATTGACGCCCGGTGCGTCCATATCCAAATGAGCGGTATCCTCCCGCTTAACGAATTTGGTTTTAATAGGCAGTTTGTGTGCTGCCAGACGCATAGCTTCACGGGCTACTTCTTCAGCCACGCCGTCCATTTCAAACATCACACGGCCAGGCTTAACTACGGCTACCCAATATTCAGGTGAACCTTTACCGCTACCCATGCGGGTTTCAGCCGGTTTAGCAGTAATCGGCTTATCAGGGAATATCTTAATCCATACTTTACCACCACGTTTAATATAACGGGTCATGGCGATACGGGCTGCCTCGATTTGACGGTTGGTAATCCATGCCGGTTCAAGAGCAACAAGTCCGAATTCGCCGTGGGACACAGTATTGCCTTTATTGGCTTTACCGGTCATACGGCCGCGGAATTGTTTGCGGTGCTTTACTCTTTTTGGAATAAGCATTATTGTTCGCCCCCTTCAGTAGCGGCAGCGGCGACAACAGTCTTTTTGGCTTCAGGCAGAACTTCGCCTTTGTAAATCCAAACTTTTACGCCGATACGGCCATAGGTGGTATGAGCTTCTGCAGTACCATAATCAATGTCGGCACGCAGTGTATGCAGAGGAATGCTGCCTTCACGGTAGCTTTCGCTGCGGGCAATTTCAGCACCGCCTAAGCGTCCGCCAACCATTACTTTAATACCTTTTGCCCCCATACGCATAGTACGAGTTACTGCCTGCTTCATAGCCCGGCGGAACGCAACACGCTTTTCGAGCTGAGCGGCAATATTTTCAGCAACTAAAGTGGCATCAAGTTCGGCTTGCTTAATCTCGGCAATGTTAACATCAATATTTTTGCCGGTAAGGTCTTTCAGCCATTTCTTAATGGTTTCGATGCCGCTGCCGCCGCGACCGATAACCATACCGGGCTTTGCGGTATGAATAGTAACTTTCACCCGATTTGCCGCACGTTCAATAATAATTTGCGACACATTGGAAGTGTAAAGTTTTTCTTTCAGCATATCACGGATTTTGATATCTTCATGCAGGTTTTTAGCATAATCTTTGTCGGCATACCATTTTGCATCCCAAGTTTTGATAATGCCAAGGCGAAGACCATGCGGATTAACTTTTTGACCCACTAAATTTCCCTCCTTCGTCCTAGCTTATCTTTCTTTCACAACCAGTGTCACATGACTGGTACGCTTTAAAATCTTGAAGGCCTGGCCGCGTGAACGCGGATGAATGCGCTTTAAAGTTGGACCTTGGTCAACAAATGCCTGTGAAACATACAGTGCATCGGTATTCATGTCGTAGTTGTTTCCAGCATTGGCAACAGCTGATTTGAGTACCTTTTCCACAACTTCAGCTCCGACTTTCGGAGTATGTTTTAAAATTGCAAAAGCCTCGCCCACGTTCTTGCCGCGAATTAAGTCGATAACAATGCGGATTTTGCGGGGAGCAATGCGGATGTGTCTGGCAATTGCTTTAGCTTCCATTATTTAACCCCCTTCCGGCTGTAATCCCCGGATTTTGCTAAGAGTAGTTTACTTTACCCCAGTAGCCCGTTCTGAACCGCTGTGACCTTTATAAGTCCGGGTCGGCGCAAATTCGCCAAGCTTGTGTCCAACCATGTCTTCGGTAATATATACCGGTACGTGCTTGCGACCGTCGTGAACAGCAATGGTATGCCCGACAAAAGCAGGCAGGATTGTTGAACTGCGCGACCAGGTTTTAATCACTTTTTTATCATTTTTGGCATTAAGCGCATCAATCTTTTTCATCAAGCTTTCATGCACATAAGGTCCTTTTTTTACTGATCTTGACACCTAAATAGCCTCCTTTCGTGTGTTCGCTTGCGTTCGCGGGGTTCGCTTCGTTCGCGTTAGCCCTTGCGAACTTCGAACCTCGACTTATCGACTTACCGACTACTTACGTCTCTTAACTATCAACTTGTCAGAAGCTTTGCGTTTACGGGTTTTAGTACCCATAGCGCATTTACCCCACGGAGTAACCGGGTGCTTGCGGCCAACAGGCGAACGACCTTCGCCACCGCCATGCGGATGGTCGATCGGGTTCATAGCTACGCCGCGGTTAGCAGGACGAATACCCAGCCAACGCGAACGACCGGCTTTACCAATGGTAATGTTTTCATGTTCAAGGTTACCTACCTGACCAATAGTAGCCCGACAGTTGATATGAACTTTCCGGAGTTCGCCTGACGGCAGACGCAGAAGAGCATAGTTGCCTTCTTTCGCCATAAGTTGCGCGGCAGCACCGGCTGAACGGACCATTTGACCGCCTTTGCCAATTTTCATCTCAATATTATGCAAGAGAGTGCCCACCGGAATATTCTTCATAGGCAAAGCGTTACCTACCTTGATGTCAGCTTCCGGACCGCTCATAATGGTGTCGCCGACTTTTAAGCCGTTCGGAGCAAGGATATAACGTTTTTCACCGTCAGCATAGTTTAAGAGGGCAATCCGGGCTGAACGGTTAGGATCATATTCAATGGTAGCAACTTTTGCAGGAATACCGTCTTTATTGCGTTTAAAATCAATAATGCGGTACAGACGTTTATGCCCGCCGCCTTGATGCCGGACAGTCAAACGACCTTGCTGGTTACGGCCGGCGTGTTTTTGCAAACGCTCGGTCAAAGAACGCTCGGGACGATCTGCGGTAATATCCGAAAAATCGGCTACCGTCATAAATCTTCTGCCAGGAGCGTATGGTTTAAAACTTTTAACTGGCATGTGTGCCCCTCCTTTTTAGCAAAATTAATTAGACACCTTCAAAGAATTCAATGCGTTCGCCGGGAGCCAGTTTAACAATGGCTTTTTTGAAATCCGGACGCTTGCCGATATGCTTGCCCATACGTTTGGTCTTGCCTATTACCCGGATGGTATTGACGTCTAGAACTTTTACTTTAAAGATTTGTTCAACAGCCTGACGAATTTCAATTTTATTGGCTGCAAGCGGCACAATAAAGGTGTATTTGTTGTCAGCCATCATACTGGTGGTTTTCTCAGTGATATACGGCCGCAGGAGTATGTCGCGCGGGTTTGCCATTATGCCAGCACCTCCTCAATCTTTGCGACTGCATCTTTGGTTACCAGCACCTTATCATGGTACAGAAGGTCATAAACGTTAAGTCCAAGCGAACTAATGGCTTTTACACCGGGAATGTTGCGTGATGATTTTTCAACATTCTCGTTATTCTCGGCGGTGATGATGAGGGCTTTCGCGTCTTGGGCCTCAAAATTACCGAGGAATTTTACTACATCTTTGGTTTTAGGTTGAGCAAAGCTGATATCTTCGACAACCAGCAAGCCACCATCGTTAACTTTAGCAGTCAGTGCTGACTTAAGCGCCAGACGGCGGGCTTTGCGGGGCATGCTGAATTTGTAGCTGCGGGGAGTAGGACCAAATACGGTGCCGCCACCTACCCATAATGGGGAACGGATGCTGCCGGCTCTTGCCCGGCCGGTACCTTTTTGTTTCCAGGGTTTTCTACCGCCACCACGAACCATAGCTCTTGTCTTGGTCGCATGGGTACCTTGGCGCTGGCTGGCCAGTTGCATTACAACTGCCTGGTGAACAACGGCTTCATTTACTTCTACACCAAATACGCTATCATTAAGTTCGATTTCACCGGTTTGAGCACCGGTCATATCATATACTGCCACTTTCGGCATATAGCACATCCTCCTTTCGATGCTCGCAACCTGCGGTTTTACCTAAACCGCAAAGTTGCGATTACTTATTAGGTTTTACTGTATTTCTAACCATTACCAAACTGCCTTTCGCTCCGGGAATGGCACCCTTAATCAGGATAAGATTACGCGGAACATCCACGCGGACTACTTGCAGACGTTGTACAGTCACTTTCTGTCCGCCCATACGGCCTGGAAGTTTTTTACCTTTAAATACTTTACCACCGCCACCGCTCATCCGGGAGCCAATGGTGCCAGGTTCACGGTGAGACTTGGAACCATGGGCCATAGGTCCGCGTTTGAAGTTGTGCCGTTTGATGCCGCCGGCAAATCCTTTGCCTTTCGAAGTACCTGTTACATCAACAAGTTCACCTTCGCTGAAAACATCTGCATTCAGTACTTGACCAACTGTATATTCAGAGGCTCCAGGCAGACGCAACTCACGGATAAATTTTACCGGTTTGACGTTGGCCTTTGCAAAATGACCCTTCATCGGCTTATTAACATGTTTTTCTTTGACAGCGCCAAACCCGAGCTGCACTGCATTGTAGCCATCATTTTCAACTGTCTTGTTTTGCACTACGACGTTGGGGCCGGCTTCAATAACAGTAACCGGAATTACTTTGCCCTCAGCCGTAAAAATTTGAGTCATACCCAGTTTTTTCCCTAAAATTCCTTTAGCCATGTTCGCACCTCCTCCTACAGCTTGATTTCAATGTCCACACCGGCCGGCAAGTCAAGACGCATCAAAGCATCTACCGTCTTGGGGGTCGGCTCCAGAATGTCAATAAGACGCTTGTGGGTCCGCATTTCAAATTGCTCGCGGGAGTCTTTGTTGACATGGGGTGAACGCAAAATAGTGAAGATATTTTTCTCTGTAGGAAGCGGAATAGGGCCAGAAACCATAGCGCCGGTACGTTTTGCGGTTTCAACGATTTTAGCCGCACTTTGATCAAGCGCCTTGTGGTCGTACGCCTTGAGGCGAATTCTGATTTTTTGCTGTTTAGCCATTTATTTATTCCTCCTTATCGCCCAGTTTCTCTGAACGGACATTCTCGGTGGAAATTTCCCCGCGCGTGCGGGCCACCTTCCACGTCATCGCCGGTCAATATCCTGGCAAAAGGCGGCACCAGCCGCCCTTGCCAGATATTATGTTACAAAGCTTTATTACTCAACAACAGCGGTTACAACACCGGCGCCCACAGTACGGCCGCCTTCACGGATAGCAAACCGCAGGCCTTCTTCGATGGCTATCGGAGTGATAAGCTCAATGTTCATTTGGATGTTATCGCCAGGCATTACCATTTCTACGCCTTCCGGCAGGCTAACTACACCCGTTACGTCGGTTGTCCGGAAGTAGAACTGCGGACGGTAGCCGTTAAAAAACGGGGTGTGACGGCCGCCTTCTTCTTTGGACAGTACGTATACTTCGGATTTGAATTTGGTGTGCGGTTTTATTGTACCAGGCTTTGCCAATACTTGACCGCGCTCGATTTCTTTACGCTCTACACCACGGAGCAGGGCGCCGATGTTGTCGCCGGCCACTGCTTGGTCTAACAGCTTGCGGAACATTTCTACGCCGGTTACTACCGTGGATTTCGGTTTTTCCGTCATACCTACGATTTCAACGGTATCCCCGACTTTTACTACGCCGCGCTCCACACGGCCGGTAGCAACTGTTCCACGACCGGTAATGGTAAATACGTCTTCTACCGGCATCAGGAAGGTTTTGTCGGTATCACGTTCCGGAGTCGGAATGTATTCGTCAACTTTGTCCATCAGTTCATGGATTTTGCCGCACCATTGGCATTCCCGTTTAGCGCAGCCGCAGTTTAAGGCTTGAACGGCAGAACCGGATACTACCGGGATGTCGTCACCCGGGAATTCGTAGCTGGATAACAGTTCACGAACTTCCATTTCTACCAGTTCCATAAGTTCAGCGTCATCAACCAGGTCAGCTTTGTTTAAAAAGACAACCATGGCCGGTACGCCTACTTGGCGGGACAGCAGGATATGTTCACGGGTTTGCGGCATAGGGCCGTCAGCAGCCGATACTACCAGAATTGCACCGTCCATCTGGGCGGCGCCGGTGATCATGTTTTTAACGTAGTCAGCGTGGCCCGGGCAGTCAACGTGCGCATAGTGACGCTTTTCGGTTTCATACTCAACGTGAGCGGTGTTGATGGTAATACCGCGCTCTCTTTCTTCCGGCGCTTTGTCGATTTGGTCATACGCCATGAACTCGGCGCCGCCGTGTTTGGAGAGGGTCAGGGTGATAGCAGCTGTCAGTGAAGTTTTGCCATGGTCAACGTGACCGATGGTTCCAATGTTAACGTGCGGTTTGTTTCTTTCAAACTTTTTCTTAGCCATTGAGTGTTACCTCCTAAGTTTATTACTTAAAATTTAGGTAAGCAATGTAAGTAGCGGGTTATGCACCTTTGTGTTTCGCTGAAATAGCTTCAGCGATGTTTTTCGGCACTTCTTCATAATGGTCAAATTCCATTGAATAGTTGCCGCGACCTTGGGTCTTTGAACGCAGGTCGGTTGCGTAGCCGAACATCTCGGAAAGCGGTACAAACGCTTTTATGGATTGAGCACCGGCACGCGCTTCCATACCCTCGATGCGCCCCCGGCGAGAGTTCAAGTCGCCGATAACATCGCCCATGTACTCTTCAGGGACAACAACTTCAACCTTCATATAAGGTTCAAGAATGACCGGATTGGCTTTGGCCGCACCAGCTTTAAAGCCCATTGAACCAGCGATTTTGAAGGCCATCTCTGAGGAGTCTACATCATGATATGAACCGTCATACACGGTTACCTTGACGTCAACCACCGGATATCCGGCCAATACGCCAGATTCCATGGCTTCTTTAACACCGGCTTCAACCGGGGCGATGTATTCTTTCGGAATAGCGCCGCCAACAACTTTATTTTCAAAAATAAAGCCTTGACCGGGTTCTAAGGGTTCAATTTCCAGCCAGCAGTGACCGTATTGACCACGACCGCCGGATTGTCGAACAAATTTACCTTCGGCTTTAACAGCTTTACGGATGGTTTCGCGGTAAGCAACCTGAGGTTTGCCCACATTGCATTCTACCTTGAATTCCCGGAGCATCCTGTCAACGATAATCTCAAGATGCAGTTCGCCCATACCTGAGATAATGGTCTGTCCGGTTTCCGGGTCAGTGTGCATTCTGAAGGTAGGGTCTTCTTCCGAAAGCCTGCTGAGCGCGGCGCCCATTTTTTCTTGGTCAGCTTTGGTCTTAGGCTCAACAGCTATGTGGATAACCGGCTCAGGGAAGACCATGGATTCCAGGATAATAACGTTTTTGTCATCACACAGCGTGTCACCGGTAGTGGTATCTTTGAGACCTACCGCAGCGGCAATGTCGCCGGTGTAAACCTCTTCAATTTCTTCCCGGTGATTGGCATGCATTTGAAGAATCCGCCCGATGCGCTCCCGTTTGCCTTTAGTGGAGTTATACACATAGGAACCGGAAGACAGTTGACCGGAGTATACCCTGAAGAAGGCTAATTTGCCGACATAGGGGTCAGCCATGATTTTAAATGCTAACGCCGAGAACGGCAGACTATCATCAGCTTTACGCTCGTCTTCTTCACCGGTATCAGGGTTAATACCCTTAATGGCCGGAATATCAGTAGGAGCAGGCATATAAGCAACAACTGCGTCCAACAGCGGCTGTACGCCCTTGTTTTTATAAGAAGATCCGCAGAGGACCGGTGTCATTTTGCAGGCAATGGTAGCTTTGCGAATGGCTGCTTTGATTTCCTCGACGGTAAGTTCTTCACCTTCAAGATATTTCATCATCAGCTCATCATCGCTTTCAGCGACGGCATCTAAAAGGTTTTGGCGGTACAATTCAACGTTTTCCATCATGTCTTCAGGAATATCGGTAGCTTCGCTTACCTTACCCAGGTCATCGGTGTAAATAACCGCTTTCATCTCAACAAGGTCTACAAAACCCTTAAAGGTGTCTTCAAAGCCAATCGGCAGTTGAATTGGTACTGCATTAGCACCAAGACGGCTTTTCATCATATCGACAACCCGGTAAAAGTCAGCACCGATGATGTCCATTTTGTTTACATAGGCAATACGAGGAACGCCATATTTGTCAGCCTGACGCCATACTGTCTCTGACTGCGGTTCTACGCCGCCTTTGGCACAAAATACCGCAACAGAGCCGTCAAGTACCCTTAGCGAACGTTCTACTTCAACTGTAAAGTCCACGTGTCCTGGCGTGTCAATGATGTTAATACGATGCCCCTTCCACTGGGCTGTAGTGGCCGCCGAGGTAATCGTTATACCTCTTTCTTGTTCCTGCACCATCCAGTCCATAGTCGCAGCGCCGTCATGAACTTCGCCAATTTTGTGTACTCTGCCGGTATAAAATAGTATGCGTTCGGTGGTAGTGGTCTTGCCGGCGTCTATGTGCGCCATGATGCCGATGTTCCGCGTCTTTTCGAGAGGAAACTTTCGGGCCACTATTTTCACTCCTTAGTATTATGGGTTCGTATATTCGCCTGTTCGCGCATTCGATTTAAGAGCGGGTTGCTTGCGCAACCCTCCAATCGAACTTCGAACCTCGAACCTCGAATTTTTACCAGCGGTAATGCGCAAAAGCTTTATTAGCTTCAGCCATTTTGTGAGTATCTTCACGCTTTTTAACTGCAGCGCCGGTGTTATTGGCAGCATCCATCAATTCTGAAGCAAGACGCTCGTGCATGGTCTTTTCACCGCGAGCGCGGGCATAATTAACCAGCCAGCGGATGCCGAGCGACAGTTTGCGGTCAGGACGTACTTCAACAGGCACTTGGTAGTTAGCGCCACCTACACGGCGGGCACGAACCTCAAGAACCGGCATAACGTTTTTGAGAGCAGTTTCAAAAACTTCCATCGGATCTTTACCGGTTTTAGCGCGAATGGTTTCAAATGCGTCATATACTATGTTTTCGGCAACACCTTTTTTGCCGTCTAACATAACTTTGTTGATAAATCTGGTTACAAGCTTGGAGTTATATACCGGATCCGGCAATACATCCCGCTTGGGAACAGGACCTTTTCTTGGCATCAGTATCCCTCCTTCTTCCAAAACTCTGCAGCATTTCTAGCGGCTATTTCTTGCCCCGTTTAGCACCGTATTTAGAGCGGCCTTGGTTGCGTTTGGCAACACCGGCGGTGTCAAGAGCGCCGCGAATAATGTGATAACGTACACCTGGCAAGTCTTTTACCCTACCACCGCGGATAAGCACAACTGAGTGCTCCTGCAAGTTGTGACCGATACCCGGAATGTAGGCAGTTACTTCTATACCGTTAGTTAAGCGTACACGGGCAACCTTGCGAAGTGCAGAGTTAGGTTTTTTCGGAGTAGTTGTATATACCCTCGTGCATACACCACGTTTTTGCGGACATTCTTTAAGTGCGGGAGCAGTGGATTTTTTCTCCAATTGTTCCCGGCTTTTGCGTACTAACTGACTAATTGTCGGCATTTTTTAGCGCACCTCCTTCCCCAATCTCGTTATTTATTATTAAAAATTTCGCCTGCTGGTAATATAGTAGGCAAAATTGTTAACACAACTTGTCACATGCTTTATTTTAGCAAAGCTACAGCTGCAGCGCCCACTTCAATGCCACAGGCTTTACCAAGCTCACTCATAGTTACCCCAGTATCAACCTGAACACCTTTTTGCTCACATATCTGCACAAGCGGCGCTACTATCCGGCGGTCAGCGTCGTCAGCAAGGTATACTTTGGCAGCCAGACCTTTTTCCACAGCCCGCGCTGTTTGCTTAGCGCCAATGGCTTTTTTTCCAGCCTTTAAACCTTCAAGCTCCTCACTGTTCACTCATTCCAACTCCTTCGGAAAAATGGACATTGTTTCAAGACACTCTAATATATTATCATTTAGGTAGGCAAATGTCAATAAACTATTAGATTTTCTGCACATGTTTAAATCCACTAAACCGGGTGTTTCATATACCAAAGCTGGGAACGGTTAAATACCGTTCCCAGCTTTATTATACCTGACAAAAATTAACCTTATTCTCCGGCAAATTCATTGATTTCCGGCTGCACAGCAGGCTTCTTGATACGGACATTGCGGTAACGGCTCATGCCGGTACCGGCCGGAACAAGTTTACCGATAATAACGTTCTCCTTAAGTCCCAGCAGGGGATCAACCTTACCCTTAATCGCTGCCTCAGTAAGTACGCGGGTAGTCTCCTGGAAGGAAGCAGCCGACAAAAACGAGTCGGTTGCCAGTGAAGCTTTGGTAATGCCGAGGAGAATAGGCCGGGCAATGGCCGGCTCGCCGCCTGCTTCAATAGCCTTGGCATTTTCTTCTTCAAAGGTATTAAGGTCAATGTATTCACCAGGCAAAAGATCGGTATCGCCGGCTTCTTCCACTTTAACTTTGTGGAGCATCTGCCTGACCATGACTTCAATATGTTTATCATTAATTTCTACGCCCTGGGATTTATAAACTTTCTGAACTTCATACACCAGATAACGCTGGGTGGCTTTAAGACCGCTGACCCGTAAAATATCATGCGGGTTGACCGCGCCTTCAGTCAGGCGGTCACCAGCCTCCACCATTTGACCGTCGCTGACAATAAGCCGTGCGCCATAGGGTATTTGATATACGCGTTCTTCGCCGAGTGAAGCGTCTGACGGATATACTGTTACCCGGCGCATACCTTTGATTTCTTTTATTTCCACTTTGCCGTCCACTTCGGTAATAATGGCCTGGCGTTTAGGTTTACGGGCTTCAAATAACTCCTCTACCCGCGGCAAACCTTGAGTAATGTCGTCACCGGCAACACCGCCGGTGTGGAAGGTCCTCATGGTAAGCTGGGTTCCAGGCTCGCCGATGGACTGCGCGGCAATAATACCGACAGCTTCGCCAACATCAACCATGTGGCCGGTACCCAGGTTACGGCCATAACATTTGATACATACTCCATAACGGGAACGGCAAGTAAGTACTGAGCGAATTGACACTTTTTCACGTACTTTGACAATACGGTCAGCCAAATCTTCAGTTATTTCATCATTGATCTTAACAATTATCTCACCGGTAGTCGGATCAACAATATCCTCGGCCGAAATTCTGCCGACAATGCGGTCTTTGAGCGACTCAATAACACCTGAGCCTTCTTTGATGGCCTCAACTTCAATGCCTTTAATATTATTGTTCCGGACTTTTACTTCTTTGACATCACTGGCCAGGACGGCCTCAATGTGTTCTTCAGTCAAAGGCGTGTCGGCAGGAACAAGTTCAACACCATCGCTGGTTTTTATGGCCTCGGTAGTGTTTTTGCCAAGCATTTCCCTTATCATGGCTTCTTTAAGAGCAGCACGTACCTTCTCCTCCGGGGCACCGAGAACGATTGTTTCGACGGCAGCTGCGCGGCCAACATCCTCTTCCGTTTCATCAGTTTGACCCTGAATCATGATTTCAGGGACACCGTGTTCGCCAATGAGACGGAGGTTGTCGTCAGCAAGTACCGTACCCTGGGCAAGCAATACGTCGGCTGTTTTGGGATCGTACACATCTTGAGCCAAAACCCGTCCTAGCAGCGTATCCCTGAGCACATCAATGGCTCCGGCACTTGATTGAGCCAAACGTGCCCGTTCCCGCACCAAGTTAAGGCCAACAACGTCACAGTCTTCTTCCCGGACAATAACATCTTGGGCCACATCAACAAGTCGGCGGGTTAGGTAGCCTGAGTCAGCTGTCCGGAGTGCGGTATCAGCCAAACCTTTGCGCGCGCCATGAGTCGAAATAAAGTACTCTAATACGGTCAGACCTTCACGGAAGTTGGCTTTAATCGGCAGGTCAATGATTCGACCGGACGGGTCGGCCATAAGTCCGCGCATACCGGCCAACTGACGGATCTGTTGGATGTTACCGCGCGCACCCGAGTTAGCCATCATGTAAACCGGGTTAAAGCGGTCAAGGGTATTCATCAGCGCAGTGGTAACATCATCAGTAGCCTTGGTCCAGAGATCAATAGTCTTCTTATACCGCTCATCATCAGTAATAAGGCCGCGACGGTACTGTTTGTCAATTGTGTCAACTTTGGCTTCGGCTGCCGCCAGAATGTCTTTCTTTTCGGCGGGAATTTTGATGTCAGATATAGCAATGGTTACGCCGGCGCGGCAGGCAAACGAGAAGCCCAGACGTTTAACAGAGTCCAATATCTCCGCCGTTTTGGCATTACCAAAAGTGCGATAGGAATCGGCAACAAGCTTACCCAGCTGCTTTTTATCCATTAGCTTGCCAAGGTGCCAGTCATCACCCTTTTTCTCAAAGTGCCTTAGTTCAAGCGGCAATACCTCACTGAAAATCATCCGGCC
The DNA here is from genome assembly GCA_041428575.1 of Sporomusaceae bacterium ACPt. Lineage (GTDB taxonomy): Bacteria > Bacillota > Negativicutes > Sporomusales > Sporomusaceae > Sporomusa_D > Sporomusa_D carbonis. The sequence continues at coordinate 463,568 of CP155570.1, read as the reverse complement.
CAGAGTGGTATTGACTAAACCGTAGCCTTCCAGACGCACCCTAATTTTTTCATGTAATCCAAGTACTTTATGGGTATAAGCCAGCAGCGCTTCATTCATATTGGCAAATATTTTAATCTTGCCGTCTTCAGGTTCCTTTTCAATAGTGAGATAGTAGGAACCAAGTACCATATCCTGAGTAGGTGTGGCCACAGGCTTGCCATCTTTTGTGGATAAAATGTTATGAGCTGACAGCATGAGCATGCGGGCTTCGGCCTGGGCTTCGGCTGACAGGGGTACGTGCACGGCCATCTGGTCGCCGTCAAAATCGGCATTATATGCTGTACATACCAAGGGGTGGATTTTAATCGCCCGGCCTTCTGACAATACCGGCTCAAACGCTTGGATTCCCAGTCTATGCAGGGTCGGGGCGCGGTTTAAAAGCACGGGATGTTCTTTAATGACTTCTTCAAGCACATCCCAGACCTCTGGGCGCACTCTTTCAACCATACGCTTGGCACTCTTAATGTTGTGGGCATGACCGGCATTAACCAGTTTTTTCATAACAAACGGTTTAAAGAGTTCCAAAGCCATTTCTTTAGGTAAGCCGCATTGATGCAATTTAAGTTCCGGACCAACAACGATAACCGAACGGCCTGAGTAATCAACGCGTTTACCCAAAAGATTCTGACGGAAACGCCCCTGTTTGCCCTTAAGCATGTCACTTAAAGATTTTAAAGGACGATTACCCGGTCCGGTAACCGGACGACCACGGCGGCCGTTGTCGATTAGGGCGTCAACAGCTTCTTGCAGCATACGTTTTTCATTACGAACAATTATATCAGGCGCACCTAAGTCCAATAGACGTTTTAGGCGGTTGTTACGGTTGATTACCCTCCGGTACAGATCGTTTAAATCAGAAGTGGCAAACCGCCCGCCGTCAAGTTGGACCATGGGCCGGAGCTCAGGCGGAATGACGGGGACTACATCCATAATCATCCAGGCTGGATTATTGCCTGATTTACGGAAGGCCTCAACAACCTCCAGCCGCCTGATAGCCCGTATTTTACGTTGTCCGCTCACTTCTTTAAGCTCTTGCCGGAGTTCGCGGCTGAGTTTTTCTAAATCAAGCTCTTCTAACAGTTTTTTAATGGCTTCGGCACCCATACCCACTTTAAACGCGTTTCCATATTTGTCACGGTGTTCCCGGTATTCATTTTCGTTTAACAGTTGTTTTTTCATGAGCGGCGTTTCGCCAGGCTCGAGCACAATGTATGAAGCGAAATATAAGACTTTTTCCAGAGAGCGCGGGGAAACGTCAAGTATCAGCCCCATCCGGCTAGGTATTCCTTTAAAATACCAGATGTGGGAGACAGGCGCAGCTAATTCAATATGCCCCATCCTGTCGCGCCGCACTTTGGAACGGGTTACTTCTACGCCGCAACGGTCACAGATAATACCTTTGTAACGAATCCGTTTGTATTTGCCGCAGTGACATTCCCAGTCCCGCATCGGACCAAAGATTTTTTCACAAAACAAGCCATCCCGTTCAGGCTTGAGAGTACGGTAGTTGATGGTTTCGGGTTTCTTCACTTCCCCATGCGACCACTTGCGGATTTGCTCCGGTGACGCCAGACCAATACGCATCGAATCAAAGTTGTTTACGTCCAACAAGGGGTTATCGCTCCCTTCTAACTAGTCAAAGTCCTCATCATCAATTATCTCGTCAAGATATGAGCGAGGATTAGACTTTTTAGCATTTTCCTTGAGCTTTTTCGCATTGCCTCGTTTGGGCTGGAAGTCAAAATCATCTTCCTCCGCTCTGGGGGCAATATCAAACTTGTCAGGTTCCATTTCACCGATTTCAGCAATAATATCCAGTTCTTCTTCCAACGGTTCGATATCGTCATTAGCTTCGAGATCGTCAACTACATCACCCTCAAAATCCGGCTTTTTGCGTTCAACAGGGGCTTGTGTTACATCGTCTCCGCCAATATTTAATTCGAGTTCTTTCGCTGTTTCATTAATGTCTTCATCTGACTCGCGAATCATGATTTCCTGCGCGTCTTCAGTCAATACCTTGACATCAAGGCCAATACTCTGGAGTTCTTTAATAAGCACCTTGAAGGATTCCGGTACGCCCGGTTCAGGAACGTTTTCACCTTTGACAATGGCCTCATACGTTTTTACCCGACCGACAACATCATCAGACTTGACAGTTAACAGTTCTTGCAGTGTGTATGCTGCGCCGTAAGCTTCGAGCGCCCAAACTTCCATCTCACCGAAACGCTGACCACCGAACTGGGCTTTACCGCCTAATGGTTGCTGAGTGACAAGCGAGTACGGGCCGGTAGAACGGGCATGAATCTTGTCGTCAACCAAGTGAGCCAATTTCAGCATATATACATAGCCAACGGTTACAGGGTTATCAAATGGTTCACCTGTGCGACCGTCATAAAGGATGGTCTTTCCATCCTCTGACAAGCCGGCAGCCTTAAGTGTTTTAATGACCTCGGTCTCTGTCGCGCCGTCAAATACCGGGGTTGCCAAGTGAACCCCGGCGATATCCGGTTTAGGCAGCCCGTGCTTTTCAACATTGTAATTTACTTCTTTAAGACGGTCAACCAATGTCGGATCGCCCATTTTCACCTGCATGCCAATGGCAGCTGCGGCACGACCCAAATGAGTCTCCAACACCTGACCAATATTCATACGTGAAGGTACGCCAAGAGGGTTTAAAACAATCTGCACCGGTGTGCCGTCAGGCAAAAAGGGCATATCTTCCTGCGGCATAATCCGGGAAACTACCCCTTTGTTACCATGGCGGCCAGCCATTTTATCGCCTTCAGAGATTTTACGCTTTTGCGCGATATAGCACCGTACCAGTTGGTTAACGCCAGGCGGCAATTCGTCGCCATTTTCACGGGTAAATACTTTAACATCGACAATTTTGCCCGCTTCACCGTGCGGTACTCTAAGAGACGTGTCGCGGACTTCGCGAGCTTTTTCACCAAAAATGGCCCTCAGCAGACGTTCTTCAGCGGTCAGTTCGGTTTCGCCTTTAGGGGTTACTTTGCCGACCAGAATATCTCCCGGGCGAACTTCAGCCCCAACGCGAATAATTCCCCGGTCATCAAGGTCTCTGAGCACGTCCTCGGATACATTCGGAATATCACGGGTAATCTCTTCCGGGCCCAGCTTAGTATCGCGGGCGTCGCATTCATACTCTTCAATATGGATTGAAGTAAAGATATCTTCCTTAACCAACTCTTGACTCAAAAGAATGGCGTCCTCGTAATTGTAGCCTTCCCATGGCATAAATGCCACCAGCACATTATATCCCAGAGCCAACTCGCCTTTATCGGTGGACGGTCCGTCAGCCAGCACCTGGCCTTTGACAACACGGTCGCCTTTAAAAATGATCGGTTTTTGATTAATACATGTTCCTTGGTTCGAGCGCAGATATTTCAGCAGTTTATAGGTATCCAATCCGCCATTTTCGGTGCGTATCTGAATTTCGGTTGCCGTTACTTTTTCCACAACGCCGGCATTCTTAGCCAACACTACTACCCCTGAGTCACGGGCAGCTTTATATTCCATACCGGTACCGACAAGCGGTGCCTGAGTTTTCAGGAGCGGAACGGCTTGACGCTGCATGTTAGCACCCATCAAAGCCCGGTTGGCGTCATCGTTTTCCAGGAATGGGATCATTGCGGTTGCAATTGACACAACTTGCTTTGGTGAAACATCCATGTAGTCAACTTTCTCAGCCGGAACTACCAAGGTTTCATGCTTGTAACGGCAGGTAACGCGCGGCTCTTTAAACCAGCCATTTTCGTCCAGTCCCTCATTAGCCTGGGCTATTACCATTTCGTCTTCTTCATCAGCGGTAAGATAGATTACTTCATCGGTTACCCGTCGCGCATGTTTATTAATTTTTCGATAAGGCGTTTCAATAAAACCAAATTCATTGATGCGGGCAAAGGTAGACAGCGAACCGATAAGACCAATGTTCGGTCCTTCAGGCGTTTCAATCGGACACATGCGGCCGTAGTGGGAATGGTGAACGTCGCGGACTTCAAAGCCGGCGCGTTCACGGCTCAAACCACCAGGCCCCAAGGCGCTGAGACGCCGTTTATGAGTAAGTTCAGCCAGCGGATTGGTCTGGTCCATGAACTGTGAGAGCTGGCTCGAACCAAAAAATTCCTTTATGGCAGCTACCACCGGCCTGATATTAATCAGCGCTTGCGGCGTGATTACATCAATATCCTGGATGGTCATACGCTCTTTAACAACCCGCTCCATCCGGGCCAAGCCGATACGGAACTGGTTTTGCAGCAGTTCGCCTACCGAGCGTAACCGGCGGTTGCCTAAATGGTCAATATCATCAGTAGTACCGTGACCGTCCATCAAGTTAAGGAGGTAGCTAACGGCAGCAATAATGTCCTCTTTGGTAATGGTGCGGTGTGTGAAAGGCAATACTGAGTTGAATATCAATTTCACAGGAGTACCGTCTTTTTGTTTGATCCAGGCATCATGCATGCCTTCACCCTCGAATACCTTGGCGGCGGCAATGCGGTTAAGTGCATCCTCGTCCAGCACTGTACCTTCTTCGGCAACAATTTCACCGGTCTCTTTATCAACAAGCGGCTGAGCCAGCATTTTTCCTAAGAGACGTCGACGCCATCCCAGCTTTTTTCCAAGCTTATAACGCCCGACTGCAGCCAAATCATAACGCTTAGAGTCAAAAAACAGCGATTCCAATAGCTGTGCAGCATTTTCTACTGTCGGCGGTTCACCCGGACGCAAGCGTTTGTAAATCTCGACAAGCGCTTCTTCCCGCGAGTCAGTGTTGTCCCGTTCCAACGTTGCCCGGATACGCACATCATCATTAAAAAGCTCGGATATTACGCCGTTGGACACGAATCCTAACGCCCGAATAAGCACTGTTACCGGCAACTTTCTGGTACGGTCAACTCTAACCGATATCACATCGTTAGGATCAGTCTCCAGTTCCAACCATGCCCCACGATTGGGGATAATTGTGGCATTGTACAGCCTCTTGCCGGTCGTGTCGATTGTCTCGCCGTAATAGACTCCTGGTGAACGTACTAATTGGCTGACAATAACCCGCTCGGCGCCATTGATAATAAATGTACCGTTGTCGGTCATGAGCGGAAAATCGCCCATAAACACTTCCTGCTCTTTTATCTCCTGCGTTTCTTTGTTGTACAGCCGGACACTCACGCGAAGTGGAGCAGCATAAGTAACATCCCGCTCCTTGCACTCTTCAACTTCATATTTAGGTTCGCCCAGCGTAAAGTTTTCAAAAGACAGAACCAGGTTGCCGGTAAAGTCCTGAATGGGAGAGATATCGCGAAATATCTCCTGCAAACCTTCCTTAAGAAACCAGTTGTACGAATTCTTCTGAATCTCGATAAGGTTGGGCATGTCCAGCACTTCGTCAATTTTGGCGTAACTATACCTGAACCTTTTGCCCACCGGAACAGGATTAAACATTAACCCCTTCACCCCTTAGCCATTTTGCTCTGACACATTGCTTGGCATCGCAACTCCACATAAGATAGCGATATTTCGCAAATACTAAGCCAGCAAATGATAAAATAAGACTTAGCTTATGCCAAGTCCTTTAGGACGACAACAGAAGCTTTGGTCATTTTTACTTATTATCAGAAAGGTATACTTTCTGATAATACAAAATAAGCAAGGTTCATATTCCAGGCAAGGACCTTGCTTTTTTTCACGATGAAAAACGATTCATCCTCCATTATATTACTATTTCCTGCCATTACACAATTTATACAGACTTTAAAAGTTAATATGCCAAGATATAGCAATATAAATATGTACGGCGATATATAATGGTATCATATACTTTTTTCAATGTCAAGGGAAAAATTATTCATGTTGGCCATTTTGGGGATGCAAAAAGAGCACCAGAAAAAGGTGCTCTCTCTGTCGTTGAGTTTGAATTACTTAATTTCAACAGTAGCGCCAGCTTCAACAAGCTTGGCTTTAAGGGCTTCGGCGTCAGCTTTGGAAATTTTTTCTTTAACAGGCTTGGGAGCGCCGTCAACCAGGTCTTTTGCTTCTTTAAGGCCCAGACCGGTAACTTCGCGCACAACTTTGATAACGTTGATTTTGCCGGCACCCGGGCTAGTAAGGATTACGTCGAACTCGGTTTGTTCTTCAGCAGCAGGAGCAGCCGCAGCAGGAGCAGCCGCAGCGGCTACAGCAACAGGAGCAGCAGCGGATACGCCGAATTTTTCTTCCAGAGCTTTTACCAGCTCGGAGAGTTCGAGCACAGTCATTTGCTCAATGGCTTCCATAATTTGTTCTTTAGTCATTCTAAAATACCTCCATAAACTTTCATTTAAAATTAATTTGAAATTGCTTTGTTAACGTGGCAATGACACCGATTAAGCAGATTCCTTTTGTTTGCGGACAGCGTCAAGCGCATATACCAAATTGCGAATAGTACCGGAAAGTACATTGACAAACCCGGCAATAGGAGCTTGCATGCCTGCCAGGACCTGAGCAATAAGCACTTCGCGCGGGGGCAGGTTGGACAGAGCTTTAACACCGTCACTGTTGATAACCTTGCCTTCAACTAAACCGGCTTTAATTTCCAGAGCTTGTAATTTGTTTTCCTTAACAAAGTCGGAAATGATTTTAGCCGGAGCTACCGGATCGGTATAGGAAAGAGCAATAGCAGTCGGACCTTCAAGATATTCATCAAGACCTTGAATGCCCACTTCTTTGGCAGCAATACGGGTAAGAGTATTCTTAATTACCCGGTATTCTACACCGCCTTCACGCAGCTTACGACGAAGCTTGGTATCTTGAGCAACAGTAAGACCACGGTAATTAGTAAGAACAGCACCTTTGGTATTGCCAAGCTTCTCTTTAAGGTCAGCAACTGCCAGTTGTTTTTCTTGGGTTACAGCCATTTATATACACCTCCTTAAACAAGTTATCGAAAATTAAAAACGGCCTCCGGTGTACACAACCGGAGGCCGCGTCGTAACTCAATATATCACACGCTGCAAATCCCCGGCCTCGGCAGGCAAGCTTACGCTTTTTCAGCAATCATGCACCTACTGTCTACAGCCTTCCAAGAACTATTCTTTTTTGCCGGGAGCTTTGAGCGGGTTAACCTTTACACCAGGCCCCATTGTTGAGCTTAAGGAAATGTTCCGCATATACTGGCCTTTGGCAGCAGCGGGTTTAACCTTAATCAATGTATCAATCAGGGTGTGGAAGTTTTTGAGCAGTTTTTCGTCATCAAAAGATACTTTACCGATAGGCGCATGAATATTACCTGCTTTATCGGTACGGTATTCAATCTTACCGGCTTTAATTTCATTAATGGCACGTGTTACATCCATAGTAACAGTACCAACTTTGGGGTTTGGCATTAAGCCTTTAGGTCCAAGGATTTTACCCAGACGACCTACTGTACCCATCATATCCGGCGTGGCCACTGCAACATCAAAATCAGTCCAGCCACCCTGGATTTTTTCCACCATGTCTTCAGCGCCAACAAAGTCAGCGCCAGCAGCTTCAGCTTCTTTAGCTTTTTCGCCTTTTGCGAAAACCAGCACCCGTTTGGTTTTACCCGTACCATACGGAAGGACAACCGCACCACGTACTTGTTGATCAGCGTGTTTCGGATCAACGCCCAGTTTAACGGCAACTTCAACAGTTTGATCGAACTTGGCGCCGGCAGCCGTCTTCTTAATGAGTTCTATCGCTTCTTCAGGGTCATACAGCTTATCAGCCTCAATAAGCTTAGCAGCTTCAATATATTTTTTACCATGTTTTGGCATACTTTATTCCTCCTTTGTGGTAATAACGGAAATACATAGTCCTCCCACAGAAACCGCCATGATTAGTCTACGATATCAATACCCATACTGCGGGCAGTACCTTCAATCATCCGCATAGCAGCTTCAACGCTGGCGGCATTAAGGTCTTGCATTTTGGATTCGGCAATTTCCCGGACTTTAGCCCGTGGTACTTTAGCAACTTTCTTCTTGTTAGGTTCGCCAGAAGCTGTTTCAATACCGGCAGCTTTTTTCAGAAGTACAGCAGCGGGCGGAGTTTTGGTGATAAAGGTAAATGATCTATCTTCAAACACCGTAATTTCCACCGGAATGATAAGACCGGCTTGCTTGGCCGTTCTTTCGTTGAACTCCTTAACAAAAGCCATAATATTGACACCAGCCTGACCAAGCGCCGGGCCTACGGGAGGAGCCGGAGTGGCCTTACCAGCGGGAACTTGCAGTTTTACAAGCTTTACGACTTTTTTAGCCATTATATTACACCTCCTTAATCAACTTTCGCAACTTGAGTAAAATCAAGCTCTACCGGTGTTTCACGCCCAAACATATTGACAAGTACTTTAAGCTTGCCACGGTCCGGGTTAATATCCACCACAGTGGCTGTCCAATTTTCAAAAGCGCCTGAAGTGATACGCACCAATTGGTTGAGCTCAATATCAATTTTAGGCTTGGCTTCCTCTATACCCATCGACTTGAGGATGTGTTTGACTTCACTTTCACTCAACGGAATAGGCTTGGTTCCGGACCCGACAAAACCGGTAACACCCGGAGTGTTGCGGACAACATACCAGGAACGGTCAGTGACAATCATTTCTACCAACACATACCCCGGAAAAACCTTTTTCTTGGCAATCTTCTTTTTGCCATCTTTCATTTCCACTTCGTCTTCCATCGGCACAAGCACCCGGAAAACTTCATTTTCCATAGCCATGGAATGAACTTTTTTCTCCAGGTTTGCTTTCACCTTGTTTTCATAGCCGGAATATGTATGGATAACATACCAGTGTTTTTCGAGCTTTTCGGATTCCATAACCTCAAGGGACGCTAATACGTCCCCCACCCCCTAGTCTACTAGATGATAGCCTTTAAAATTTGGGTGAAAGTGGCATCAATCACCCAAATTAGGGCCGCAACAACAGTAACCGTCACAAATACAATCCCAGTGAAGGAAATAAGTTCTGATTTGCCCGGCCATGTTACTTTTTTTAGTTCAGCTTTTACTTCCCGGAAAAATTTCTTCCAGCGCGATGTATTCGTCTGAATCGCTGTTTCCTGGGCGGCCATTTTCTCACATCCCGTGCATACATTTTGGCAGGGGCAGTAGGACTTGAACCCACAACCAACGGTTTTGGAGACCGCTACTCTACCAATTGAGCTATACCCCTACTTGTTGGATATGCCATATATTATGCTTACTTCGTTTCTTTGTGTATAGTATGTTTCTTGCAGAATTTACAGTACTTGCTGAACTCTAATCTATCCGGGTCATTCTTTTTGTTTTTATTGGTCTGATAATTGCGTTGTTTGCATTCTGTGCAGGCCAATGTTACCGCGTTGCGCATCCTGTTACACCTCTCTTACCAGTAAATATAACACTATGATCCATTAATTTGACAACTTTTTTTCAGAATGTCACTAATATAATTTATCACAATTATATCAGCGTGTCAATAGCCCACATGCTCGGGTATGTCAATAAATAAAGCAGGGGTTATACCCCCGCTCTATTTATTATACCTTATAAAACTTAATTTATACAATTTTTGTAATAGATGCCCGGATTTTGTCTGTTACTCAACAACAGCGGTTACAACACCGGCGCCCACAGTACGGCCGCCTTCACGGATAGCAAACCGCAGGCCTTCTTCGATGGCTATCGGAGTGATAAGCTCAATGTTCATTTGGATGTTATCGCCAGGCATTACCATTTCTACGCCTTCCGGCAGGCTAACTACACCCGTTACGTCGGTTGTCCGGAAGTAGAACTGCGGACGGTAGCCGTTAAAAAACGGGGTGTGACGGCCGCCTTCTTCTTTGGACAGTACGTATACTTCGGATTTGAATTTGGTATGCGGTTTTATTGTACCAGGCTTTGCCAATACTTGACCGCGCTCGATTTCTTTACGCTCTACACCACGGAGCAGGGCGCCGATGTTGTCGCCGGCCACTGCTTGGTCTAACAGCTTGCGGAACATTTCTACGCCGGTTACTACCGTGGATTTCGGTTTTTCCGTCATACCTACGATTTCAACGGTATCCCCGACTTTTACTACGCCGCGCTCCACACGGCCGGTAGCAACTGTTCCACGACCGGTAATGGTAAATACGTCTTCTACCGGCATCAGGAAGGTTTTGTCGGTATCACGTTCCGGAGTCGGAATGTATTCGTCAACTTTGTCCATCAGTTCATGGATTTTGCCGCACCATTGGCATTCCCGTTTAGCGCAGCCGCAGTTTAAGGCTTGAACGGCAGAACCGGATACTACCGGGATGTCGTCACCCGGGAATTCGTAGCTGGATAACAGTTCACGAACTTCCATTTCTACCAGTTCCATAAGTTCAGCGTCATCAACCAGGTCAGCTTTGTTTAAAAAGACAACCATGGCCGGTACGCCTACTTGGCGGGACAGCAGGATATGTTCACGGGTTTGCGGCATAGGGCCGTCAGCAGCCGATACTACCAGAATTGCACCGTCCATCTGGGCGGCGCCGGTGATCATGTTTTTAACGTAGTCAGCGTGGCCCGGGCAGTCAACGTGCGCATAGTGACGCTTTTCGGTTTCATACTCAACGTGAGCGGTGTTGATGGTAATACCGCGCTCTCTTTCTTCCGGCGCTTTGTCGATTTGGTCATACGCCATGAACTCGGCGCCGCCGTGTTTGGAGAGGGTCAGGGTGATAGCAGCTGTCAGTGAAGTTTTGCCATGGTCAACGTGACCGATGGTTCCAATGTTAACGTGCGGTTTGTTTCTTTCAAACTTTTTCTTAGCCATTGAATTAATAGCCTCCCTTATTATCGCATTAGTGCATTAGCGCATTTGTTCATTGGGAACTTAGCACAAGCCAAGTCTTTCTTATGTATTAGCATAAACACTCTTTAATATGCATCTTTTTACAAAGCTAGATTATTCTAGCTAATATACAAAAATCCTGCTATATAGTATAGTAAAAAATAAAAAAACCTTGCACATAATATTTGCAAGGTTAATTTTTGATTGGTGGCGGCGCAGGGATTTGAACCCCGGACACTGCGGGTATGAACCGCATGCTCTAGCCAACTGAGCTACGCCGCCGTATGAATGGAGCTAGTGACCGGGATTGAACCGGTGACCTTATCCTTACCAAGGATACGCTCTACCGACTGAGCTACACCAGCACGAATCGCAAAACGGCTTATTAACGTCCATCTCTGCAATGCTGTTACAATACGTCCGTCCGCATCAGACTGCTGTCTCACAGTCACATATACAGCGGTGTCATTACTCCTCTGCGCGCTTCCTCCATGTACTTCAAGTGCAATACCCACCGCACACTCGCCGCGCCTAACACTTGGACACTTCTCAACCACTAAGCCGATTTACGGATGAATGACAATACTTAACTTGTCGCAGACAATAATTCGTATCTTTATATGCAGCGCTTTATAAATTCAGGCCTGAATTTTATAAAGCGGCTCATTTAACTTGGTTGCGGGGACAGGACTTGAACCTGCGACCTTCGGGTTATGAGCCCGACGAGCTACCACTGCTCCACCCCGCGATGTTTGGATGTCTTGGTGGAGGGAGGTGGATTCGAACCACCGAAGTCGTCAGACGGCAGATTTACAGTCTGCTCCCTTTAGCCACTCGGGAATCCCTCCAGATTTGCTTTTTATGGATGTTCCTCACTACGTTCGGAACTAAGCGATTCGCACCAATCAGCCTTCGCCTCTCGGCTCGTCTTCTTGGGCTCTCTGCTTATCACTACGTTCGGAACTAAGCGACTCATACAAGTTCTCACTTCGCCTATCGGCTCGCGACAACTTGGTTCGCTGCTTATGGAGCTGGCGAGAGGAATTGAACCCCCAACCTGCTGATTACAAGTCAGCTGCTCTACCTATTGAGCTACGCCAGCATCTCCTTTTGATCACCTAGTCTCAGTGACGAAATTTATTATATAATAACCTTCATACAATGTCAACATCTTTTTCATTGGTTATTTTAACTAAAAATTTTTAGCGCCTGCCCATTTACTTAACGTTAGGCATTACCGCCTGATGAGTCATAATGTTATCATAAGCCAATAACTTTGTAAAGCTTGTCCGGCTGGTAAATGTTGTTATGAAGCTAATCCGATGTTAAGTTCAATAGGTTCTGAGTCGATCATCAAATTGAGTACCAGATATTTATTATTGCTTACCCGTACAGTATATTCCGAACCAACCACAATACTTGGCGGTAAAATATCGACATCCAAGCCCTGTTTTTCAAAAGTTATGGCCGCATTGGCAGTAACCATGTTGACCATTTCAGAGATGGCACTTTGCGCCATTTCATCAATTTCGGCTACCGGCATGCCCATCATCATCGTAGAGGCAAGCTTCCTGGCAGTGTCTACCGTCATGTTATACGCCACATTGCCTCTAACTCCTTTAGTCATGCCAATGAGAACAGTAACACCGTGACTTGCTACAATTTGTTCTTTTACAGCCAATCCACCATGGCTGACTTCTTTAAAACCCAGTTGTGGCAGAATTAATGTTACAGCTTCTAAAAACGGATTAATTAGTTTAGCATCCAAAATAACATTGCCTCCCCCCATAATGAGGTATAACTACTTTATATAAATCCCCAATTTATAATGCTTCGCACACTCCCGTCGCTATTTTGTTATTATTTTACCGCAGAAAAAAATAATAATATGCCAAACCAGCTACTACAAAACGGTAGTAGGCAAAAGATGCCAGCGTCGAGTTATTAAGAAACCGCAAAAACCATACTATTGATAAATACGCAGTTATAAACGCAACAACAAACCCAATTATAATCATAGTAAAGTCATCCATACTCAGCGTGTTCCAAATCTTCAACAAATCATAAACGCAAGCTACCAGCATCAGCGGCACTGCAATAATAAAGGAAAACTCCGCAGCCGCCTTGCGGCTCATACCCAAAAACAGACCACCGGCAATAGTTGAGCCTGAGCGGGAGAAACCCGGCCACAACGATAAAATTTGAAACAACCCAACCACAAGCGCCTGTTTTACCGTCATGTGGTCAACGTCGCGAGTTACCGGACGCTTACAGGTTTTTTCGGCCACCAACATAAGAATAGCACCAGCTATCAATCCGATGATAACGGTATAAGGTGAAAACAAATAAGTCTTTATTGGCTTATGCAAGACAAAGCCCACTCCCATAACCGGTATGATGCCGGCCAAAACATGCATTACCGTCAATCTGCCACTGTAAATATTAATTGGCCTGGGTCTTAACATTTCAAAAAACTTGTCCCGGTATAAAATAAATACTGATAAAATAGCCCCCAACTGGATAAATACTTCAAATACACTGGCTTTTTCGCCCTCAAACCCCAAGAGTGAACCGACTAAAATCATATGTCCGGTGGAGGAAATAGGTAAAAATTCAGTTAACCCTTCCACAATACCAATAATTACCGCAATTATATTCTCGCTCATATGGTCACTTCCTCATCAATTGCTATTATCCGCTTTGAGCATATTTATCGCCTGACAGCATCGCGGATATCTTCATTATATTCCACATAGCCGCACGGTATGCACCATAACCCTGGATAACTGGCGGACGGAGAACGACGCCCACTGGCCACACAGTAAGCGCTCACGCCCGCCTACCCGGCGATAGCGTAATCACCCGCCGCACTTAGGACAAAAATTGAACCGCTGTTTTCTCATGCCAACCTCCTTATCCACCTAGGGCGATGCTACTATTCTACCATATTTCGACTAATTTTTTTGTACAATTTACAAAAATTTAATTGAGATAAAGAAAGCAACTAACATAGCGGTTATTATTCTCGGGTAAATTAAAGCCCGGGGTTTTCAGTGCAAAAACGCACCCTGTTCCCGAGCAGCATCATTAACAACATGCAATTTTTTGTTTTGGTCCATAAAAGCGACAAAGACATTGTGAATACTTTTCTGGTGCTGACGACGGAATTCTTCAATCTGCCGCGCTGAAAATCCCATATCGGTTAACGCATTTTCCTGCAATTTACCTTCCAGGATTACAGGGACCAGAATGGTGTTGGGACTCACGCTAAAGTCGACCTGACCTGGCGTTATCGGCAAGTGTTCGGCTTTTTTCAGTACACTTAATTTACCGTGAGGTTCCAAGATAGCAAGTTCTACTGTGGTAATATCAAATACGTCTTTTTCTCTTAAAAGTTGCAACAAAGTTTCTACCGGCATGCGCACTTTACGCAGATTTTTTTTGATGATTTGGCCGTTTTCTACCATTAGCAGCGGTTTAAAATTTAATTTATAATTAAACGGACGAATTTTAATAGTTAGCCAACTAAACAAAATTTGCATCACACCTAGCGCTACAATGGCCAGCAGAGCACTTATAAGGTCAATCCGGTGATCAACGATAAGTGCGCCGGCTATGGCACCGATCGTTATGGAAATTATAAAATCAAACGGACTAAACTCCCCTAACTGCCGGCGACCAATAGCCAACATAACGATTAACAGTACGCCCATACCTGTGACTACCCGGAACAGAGTAATTCCTAATGTTTCCATCGAACCCCTCCGCATAGGCCAACATGCCAACCAGCCCATAGGTGTTTCAAAATCTTTGGTTTCCAGGTAGTATTACCAGTTGGCAACACTTTTAGTCACCAAAGCAAATACCAATGGCCCGACCTGCTTTTAAAAGCTCATTATCCAAGGTAACGTTATTTGCCTGACCGGCAATTTCAGTAATAGGTACACGAATAATCCGGTTTTTCTGCAACGCCACCATGTTGCCGAACGCACCGTCAAATATACATTCGACCGCCGCCACGCCATAACGGGTAGACAAAACACGATCAAATGCTGTTGGACTGCCACCACGCTGAACATGCCCAAGCACAGTACAGCGAGATTCAACACCGGTAAGTTTCTCGATCTCCCGGGCCAGCTTTTCGCCAGCGCCGCCCAACCGAATTTTCTCATGGCTGCCTTCAACAATAAACGATACGGACATTTCCCCACCTTCACGATATGCACCTTCGGCAATAACGATAAGACTGAACTGGCGGCCACGTTGCTGGCGTTCTTTTATTTTAGCAATAACCGAGTCCAATTTAAATGGTATCTCCGGAATTAAAATGCAATCGGCACCGCCAGCCAAACCGGCATGCAGTGCAATCCAACCGGCATAACGGCCCATAACTTCAAGTACCATGACCCGATGATGCGATTCGGCAGTAGTATGCAACCGGTCAAGAGCATCGGTAGCTACCGTAACTGCCGTATCAAACCCAAAGGTACGCTCGGTCCCCGGTATATCATTGTCAATCGTTTTAGGCACAGCCACTACCGGCAAGCCTAGCTGGTAAAATTCCGAAGCAATGCGCAGGCTGCCGTCGCCGCCAATAACTACCAAAGCTTCGATATCTGCGCGCCGAAGGTTATCTAATGCCTGGGCGGACATATTTTTATAAACAACTTGGCCACCTTCCGTTTGCGGATAATTAAAAGGATTATCGCGATTGGTCGTACCCAGCATAGTACCGCCACGCGGCAAAATGCCGGCAACACTGCTATCAGTCAGTTCAATAAATTGGTTTTCGACCATACCGCCAAAACCATTTTTTATTCCCCAGACTTTAAGTCCATGACCAAGCGCTGTCCGTACAACCGCGCGGATAACAGCATTAAGTCCGGGTGCGTCGCCACCTCCTGTAAGTACAGCAATTGTTTTTACCTTGTTTGCATTAGGCATTTAATCACCTCAGTATTTATTATACGTAACTGATGAGTAAATACATAAAAATGACACCGGCTAAAGGTGTCATTTCATGCAGCATTATTCGTCATAGGTTTCGCTATAGTCAGCCAAATCAACTGAAGCGTCTTTATTAAGGCCGGTAAGACCTTTATACATACCGCGAATGTCGCTGTCTTCGCCACGATTTTCCAAATAGCGCTCCAGCTTGCGTTTCACCCGCTGCAACGCATTATCAATCGACTTAACATGCCGGTCGAGTTCAACGGCGATTTCCTGATAGGACTTGCCATCAAGGTACGACATGAGCACTTTCCACTCCAGGTCGCTTAAAATTTCGCCCATTTTTTCTTCAATATCGACAAATTCTTCACGGCTGATTACCAATTCTTCCGGATCAGTTACCTTAGAACCGGACAGCACGTCCAGAAGCGTACGATCAGAATCTTCGTCGTAAATGGGTTTATTTAAAGAAACGTATGAGTTCAAAGGAATATGCTTCTGCCGAGTTGCCGTCTTAATGGCGGTAATAATTTGCCGTGTTACGCACAGTTCTGCAAACGCCCGAAACGATGAGAGCTTGTCATTGCGGAAATCTCGAATAGCTTTGTATAAACCGATCATACCTTCCTGGATAATGTCTTCACGCTCAGCGCCGATTAAAAAATATGATCTGGCTTTAGCCCGCACAAAGTTGCGATATTTATTAATCAAATACTCCAGAGCGACCGTATTGTCATTATCTTTGGCGTCGAATACTATTTCTTCATCAGTTAAGTTGTCAAAACAACTATACAGATCGCGTTGAGTATTAACCCGCATCGCATCGCCCCCAACTAGTTTTTATTTTGCTGTCTATAAACGGCCAATCCATTGCTTTATTTTTTGCAAACGGCCATTTAACACCACTTGAAAAAAAATAAAAGTGCACTAAAGGATTAGTGCCGTCGTATGAGTACATGTCTTGTCAAAATAAATTATACCTGTTAGCGCAAAGTTAGTCAAGCCCATCACGGCGCATAGCATCAAGGCGTTTAAAGATATCCTTCCCCAGACGGCTGCCAAGTTCGTGGCGGTCCCGCGCCAACACTCGCTTAGAAATCTCTGTCTTAATCTCGCGTTTAATGCTGGCAACATCATTTTTGAGTTCACGAGCTGAAATTCTAAATGCTCCGGCGCCTAAAACAAACATTTGCTCAGCCCAGTCTGATGTGACAACATAAACACGTTCACCTTGACGGACAAGGCAATACACCATTTTCTCAATGCAGCTGTCAGCAGTTTCTCCTTCTTGGGTATAAATCACCTCCAGGGAGCCGGCCGTAGTTTGACTAACACTTTTACCAGCGGCCATATGCGCATCAAATACAATTATTGTCCTATATCCTTTATATGCACCATATTCGCTAAGTATGTCCACAAGCTTATCACGAGCGTACTCCAGATTATCTTTGACGGCAATCAGTTCAGGCCAGGCATTAATGACATTATAGCCGTCGACAATTAACAAATCCATTAAGAGAAAATCTCCCATCACTATCTTCGTTTTACTGCTCGGCGGTGAAGCTCGAAACTTTAAAGCCCTGATGATGTTTCATTGCCCCTGCTGTAGCCTGTCCGGCGCTTTGGACAGGTTTGGGATCCGGCCCCATTTTTATCACAGTGTTGTCCGGCGCATACCTATCGCGCGACAATACTTCGCGTTTTAACTCTTTGCCGTTATTATCGCGGATGATACGGATAACTGTTACCTCATATCCTGGTTTACCAGGTTTTTCAACCCTGCTCTCTCCCGATGGCAAGGCCGGATCCGTTTTTTTTATAATCGACGGCTGGATTATTTTCTGGTCAACTGTCACTATATCGATATTTTTATCAAGAGTCCGCTGACCGAATATACCAACATATAGCTTGTTGCCGATTGTCTCAGCCATAACCATCACCGGTGCGGCGCTGTTATTGATAAATTTAAAATCAAGTGCATTATAGACTACAGTAGCATCCCGCCCTAGCGGCACATATGCCAACGGCTTAGAATGGCTGGTGCGCTCAACAATGCCCAGGCCTGCCAGCAGTACAGCATTATACAGCGTCGATGAAACCTGACACACACCACCGCCTACCCCGGGAACAAACTCTCCATTAATAATTTCCATAGCTTCTTTAAAACCAAACGACTTTTCTCGTGGCCCAACAGTATCGTTATAAGAAAAAATCTGGCCGGGATAGAGAAGTTTGCCATTAATTTTCTGAGCAGCCAGCTTAACATTAGCCGTCCGGTTGACATCCTCGGAATTAAACTCACTAGTGTACACAGCCACAAGTTCTTTGATTCCATTTTTCGCCAGCTCATCGGTAGTGATTTCAGGGTAAACCGGCTTGACAGGCAAAGCAATGTTACCGCCCTCCACATCGTTAAGAGCAGCCAACACCAGTTCCTTAAGCGTAGCAACATCAATTTCGCGGCCCTGTTCTTCAGGCACAACACGGCCTGTCCTGAGGCTTAGTGTAGCATTATGCGGCGGGCGATTAACCGTCTCTTGCAAATGTTCAATTATGGTGTCCAATTTATTCTCATTATACTTGATTTTGAGCGGAATAGGCCAGCCCTCCATGCGGGCGGCACGAATAATTTTTAATCGATCCCACCATGAGCCTTGACGGCCAAACTGCCATGCAGCATCGGCAGTTGCCTCAGAATCAACAGCATAGTCAATATTTTCAGGCTCAAGGCGAAAGGTTATGTCACCATAGTATAACAGTATGGGCTTGGCCTTCTGGTCTTTCTGCCAGGTATAGAGCAGTTGGGCAACTTCGTCACGGGTTTTACCGCCAATTTCGATGTTAGACACTGTTACTCTGTCATAAACTGTATCGACAAACAGCGGTCGGACCATCCAAAAACCGGCTGCACCCATCAGCCCAGTTACCACTGCCAGAACAACGTTCGCCCAGCGTTTCACTTTAGTTTCATCCCCTTTGTCTAAGAACTTCATACAGAAGCAGCGAGCAAGCCACAGATGCGTTTAGTGACGTAATATGTCCGCGCATAGGTATTCTGACGATAAAGTCGCAAGCCTCCTTGGTCAGTCGCCCCATTCCCTCGCCTTCACTGCCCACAACAATAACTACCGGCCCTGAAAGGTCGGCTTCGTAATAGTTTTGGGTTCCGTCCATATCAGCTCCTACTACCCAGAGTCCTCGTTTTTTCAAACTTTTGAGCGTTTGCGCCACATTACCGATCCGGGCTACCGGCACATGTTCTACCGCCCCGGCCGACGTCTTGGCTACCGTCTGAGTAAGCGGACAACTGCGCCGTTTTGGGATTAGTACGCCATGAACGCCGGTGGCGTCGGCAGTGCGCAAAATTGCGCCAACATTGTGCGGGTCACTCAATTCATCCAGAAGTACCAAAAACGGTGCTTCATTTTTTTCATAGGCGACAGACAAAATATCGTTAATATCGGCGTAAGCCACCGGCGCTGCCAGTGCCACCACTCCCTGGTGCCGAACCCCGGCGGATATCTTATCAAGTTTGGCAGCATCAACCTCCTGCACCACCAATCCCTGCGCCCGGGCCTGACCGATAATATCCCGCACCGAACCCTGACGTTCGCCTTTGGCGACAAGTATTTTATTAAGAGAGCGCCCGGCTTTAAGCGCTTCCATCACACTATTGCGTCCTACTATTATCTCGGCATCATCAGACATTGTTATCGCTCCTCAAATATAGTAACTTATACCCGGCATGACCAAGTCTTTCTTATTATTATGAAAAAACGGCAGAATATAATCCTGCCGTTTGTCCGGTAGTTCCGCACTGCAACTTATCCTAGGAGACATCCGCAATATATAGACCCGGGGTTGTTTCCCTGTCCACAATTATTGTGTTATTAACGCGTTTCCCGGTATTATTCATAGTAATATTAATAACCGGTTTCGTTCCCGACTCATCAGCATAGTCACTTACAATTCCAACTGACTGATCACTAAGACGAACAGTCGCACCAAGAGGATAAGCAGCCACATTACTTGCCAAAAGCCGAATGAGTTCCGGATTAAAGTACTCTGCGCCCGCTTTTTCAATAATGGCAAGTGTATCATAAACAGACAAGGCCTTCCGGTAGGGTGTAGTTGCCGTCATGGAAGAATACACATCGGCAATAGCCGTAATCTGGGCAAATTCATGAATACTACTTTCCTTGGCCCCGCGCGGGTAGCCGCTGCCGTTATAACGCTCATGGTGCTGCAGAGCACAATTGGCCGCTATCAGGCTAATATCAGGGTTGCGCTGCTGTATTTCATACCCTTTTTCGGTATGTGTTTTAACAATAGCCATTTCTTCCGCTGTCAATGCTCCCGGTTTATTGATAATCTCAGGGGGAATGGCGATCATACCGACATCCCTGAGCAGTGCGCCGAGGCCAAGGTCCCGCAAGCGAGGTCCTTCAATGCCCCGGCTTATCCCCAACATCATCGCATAGAAATAGCCGCTGACGGCATGCTTAAATAGATAATCATTATAGTTCTGCATAGCGGTAAAAAGCGGCTGTATCTCTTTATGCATGCAGCATTCGTCCAGTAGTTTGAGTACCTTGCTCTTTAGCGCATCTGTTTGAATGTATTTCCCCACCCGTACTTCTTCAAGCGCTTGATGGGCTTTCACGACAATCTCATTCCTGGCACTTTGCGCCGCCGCATCGTTAGCGTCAATACGCAGAGATTGGCCTTCAATATAGATATATTTAACATCCAGTTCTATCAGTCTGGAGATATGATATTCGGTCAACTCAACACCATTATTTAAAATTACTTGTCCGTTGATTCCATACACCGGCTGAGCTAGCTTCATTCCTGCTTCAATATTTTCGCGAAGCACACGCCGCACTGTACAAGACCTCCACTCCTAGCATCTATATAGTATCCAATAAAGATTTACAGGCGCGTTGTTAATATAAGCGTAAGTCAAGCGCCAGCGGTGGAGCGTTACTAACAACACGCCTAGAAAAAAATCTTTATTGGATTTCATATATATCAACATTATTAGGTTTGACAAATCTAACTATTATTTAAAACTTTGTGTTATATGCACATGACATGTATATGTTCTACTTAGACAACTGGATTCCTGCCAGCCGCCCGCAGGATAATTGCCCCTCCGGACAATAACCACTGGTCACACACGCTGGTCCGGCACCAGCGAATAACCGCGGTGCTACTGCTTTAACTTCAGCCAGCATCGCATTAGCCAAGTTACGAATTTCCCACTGCGCCCGCTGACAGCAGCGTTTTTCAAAAAAATGCAGCAGCGACCGGGCATTCATTGTTACAACTATCTTGGTTTCAGTAGCATTCGCCAGTACATACCGCGCATCTTCCTTGTGCACCCCTAGCCTCACCAGTTCATCATAAGTCTCTTGGACTTGACTCATAAGCGCATCAAATTTAGCCTTTGCTTCAGGGTTGGTGGCGATAGCCGGAGGTACAATATACTCAAATCCATGTTCGGATACATATCTTTGTGACTGCTGGGAATAGGACGCAATGCGGTGACGTACAAGCTGGTGTGTCAGAACGCGGGAAATGCCTTCTATAGCAAAAGTAAAGCTTGCATGCTCGAATGTTGATAAATGCCCCATATTGAGAAGTTGAGCAATTAATTTGCCAACCTGCTCGTCAGACATGGTTTCTACCAAATCTTCAGCACCGCTGGCAGAATAACAGAGACGGGCTGACATAGCCACAGTTCTTTCCGGTTCAGGCGTATATCTAATTAGCTTAAGTTTCATGGCAATAGCCTCCCCCTCATTCAGTTTTTTTGGCAATGATTGTCATTTCCCGGGAAATAATGGCGAATGCCTTATCAACAATTTGTGACAACCGTTCGTATTTTTTTTGTAAATAAAGATACCCCATAAGGGCCTCAAAGCCGGTAGCATACCGGTATTGGGCAACGGAAGCGCTTTTGGGCACTGTTGATTTAGCATTCCGTCCCCGCCGTACAATATCTGCTTCTTCGGGTGTTAACCCAGTTTCAAGCGCCTTAACGGCTTTAGACTGCATAACTGCCGACACCATTTTGGCGTCAAAAGTATGGAGTACCCGCACTTTATTCTGTTCATAGCCAAGCAGCCTGGTACGCACATACAGGGTAAAATAGGCATCACCAATGTATGCCAGTACTAAAGGCGGCAACCGGTCCGGATGCATATCAGTATATTTAGCCGGGGAAAGTTCCCCAGCTTCATTTATAGTAAAAAAATTAGCTACCAATTGTTGAAAATGGTCAAAGTTCACCGTTTTTTCCACCTTACACCCTGGGGTGTATCTTCGAGAACAATGCCGACTGCAGCCAGTTTGTCGCGAATTTGGTCAGCTGTAGTCCAGTCTTTTTTCTTCCGAGCTTCCTGCCTGATGTCAATAATAATATTCATAAGCTCGTTTACCAGTTCGGCATTGCCATCCCCGGCAGCCCCGTCATCACAAGAAAGAATACCGAGAATGCCGGCCATTTGACCATAGGCTTTGGCTGCCTCCGCCACAGCACAGGCATCTACCTCAGCTTTGCCGCCAGTTACTTTGCTGTGATAGATATTGATTTCTTTAGCCAAGCCAAACATTACACTGATGGCCAATGCCGTATTAAAGTCATCGTCCATAGCGGCAGCAAATTCAGCAATAGCTTCCGCAGCCGCTTTGCTTAACATCTGAGAGTCCGCGCTTGTGCTGCCTGCCGGGAAAGTTTCAAGGTGCTTTAAGTTTTCTTTAGCCGTCTTTAACCGTTCCAGACTGCGTCCTGCTTCGTCCAGGCGTTCATCACTAAAATCCAGCGGGCTCCGGTAATGGGTGGACAAAATAAAAAATCTCAGCACGTCGGGGCGGAAGTGTTTTAATATATCAATAACCAGAAAAAAATTTCCCAGTGATTTACTCATCTTTTCTTCATTCACGGTGATAAAACCGTTATGAAGCCAATAGTGGACCATGGGTTCTATCCCGGTGAAGGCCTCCGACTGGGCAATTTCGTTTTCGTGATGGGGAAAAATAAGGTCACTGCCACCACCGTGAAAATCGAAACTCGCCCCCAAGTATTTATAAGACATTACTGAGCATTCAATATGCCAGCCGGGCCTACCCGGCCCCCATGGGCTGTCCCAAGCCGGGTCACCCGGTTTCGCACTTTTCCACAAAGCAAAATCCATTGGATGCCGTTTCCGGTCGTCAACATCTACCCGCGCCCCGGCTTTCATGTCGTCAAGGCTACGGCCACTTAACTTGCCATAGCCGGGAAATTTTTCGACACTATAATAAACATCACCGGCAACAGCATAAGCATACCCTTTATCAACAAGAGTTTTCACCATGGCTAAAATATCCGGAATATGTTCAGAGACTCTGGGATACACATGTGCCCGCCGAATATTAAGTTTATCCATGACCTCAAAATAGGAGGCAATATATCTGTTAGCAATGACATCCCAGGTCACTTGCTCGGCTTTAGCAGTGTTGATTATTTTATCATCCACATCGGTAAAGTTTTGAACGTGGTACACTTCATAGCCCGAGTATTCAAGATAGCGGCGGATTACATCCCAGGTGATAAACGGCCGGGCGTTACCGATATGAGGATGGTTATACGGGGTAACACCGCACACATACATTTTTATTTTACCAGGTGTTATTGGCACAAATTCTTCTTTCTGCTTAGTCAGGGTATTATACACCTTGAGACTCATTCTTGCTCAGCTCCATTTCCAACTGTTTGATACGCGCTTCCATCTTTTTCATATTTCGCTGCATACAAAGAAGCATTTCTGCTACAGGATCAGGTAAATCACCATGTTCAAGGTCAATGCTGTCAATATCGTCACGCCCCACCTTTTTGCCGTCATGCCAGACAACTTTGCCCGGTATACCGACAACAGTGGAATTGGGCGGGACTTCGCGCAGCACCACCGAACCGGCACCAATTTTAGAGTTGTCACCAACAGTAAATGAACCCAGCACTTTAGCACCACTGGCCACAACCACATTATTGCCGATAGTCGGATGGCGCTTGCCTTTTTCTTTACCGGTACCTCCTAAAGTTACTCCCTGATACAAAGTAACGTTGTTGCCAATCACACACGTCTCGCCAATGACAACGCCGGTAGCGTGGTCAATAAACAATCCTTCGCCAATTGTTGCGCCCGGATGTATATCTACTCCGGTTAATAAACGGTTAAAATAGCAAATCATGCGTGGTATAAGCACCCAGCCGCGTTTAAATAAATAATGCGAGATACGGTGCAACCAAATAGCATGCAACCCAGGATAACATAAGAGAACTTCAAGCACACTTTTGGCGGCAGGGTCACGTTCAAATACCACTTGGATGTCTTTTTTTATCCGAGTGAACATATTATACCCTCCTCTAAAAATAAATAGCCACCATCTCATACAGAGACGGTGGCCCGCGGTTCCACTCTGCTTGGGTATTTGATTATACCCCGGCTTTATGCTAATAACGGCAGCAGCCGGGACGACCTACTTAAATTTTCAGCCGGCCTGCTCCCAGGCGCATTTCAGCGCACCTTGTCCAGCGCCACTTACAGCCGATGGTGGCGCCTCTCTGGAGGAAGGGAACGCATACTTCTCCTGGTCATCGCATTTCCGAGTATTAACATCGGGTATATGTATAAATTATACTAACGACGGCTTGACTGTGTCAACAGGAATACTAAATTTTAGCTAACAAGGAGTTCATTCTGGCCAGAGTACGTTCTTTGCCGATAAGCGGGATGAGGTTGACAAGCTCGGGCCCGTGCATTTTTCCGGTAACAGCAATGCGGACAGGCATAAATACTTTTTTGCCGCCCAGTTTTAATTCTTTGGTAATGCTTTTCAGAATGGCTTTTACTCCGTCCGGTTCAACGGGTTCCAGTTCAACCAGCTTGTTTTTAAAAAGCTCCATAACCCGGGGGATGTCGGCATCTCTCATAATTTCATGGGCTTCTTCATTTTCAAAATCAATATTATCATTAAAGAAAACATCAATGTGTTCGGTTATTTGGGCGGCATAACTAATATAGCCTTGAAGTTCGGCCACTACTTTTACCAGCCATTCTCTTTGGCCGGCAGTTAATTCGCCGCCAATATAGCCGGCAGCTTTAAGATGTGGCAGTGCCAGTTCGGTTACAACCTCCGGGCTGGCCTGCTTAATGTAGTGGGCATTAATATGATTGAGCTTATCAATATCAAATACTGCCGGGTTCTTGGCAACCCGGTCCATAGAAAAATTCTCGATAAGTTCCTCTACACTAAAAATTTCTTGCTCACCGGGAGGAGCCCATCCCAGGAGTGCCAGGAAGTTGACAATACCCTCAGGCAGATAACCTAAGTTTTTATACTGTTCAACCGAAGTTGCTCCATGCCGTTTACTCATCTTGGTACGGTCTTTGCCTAAAATCAGTGAAATATGACCAAACTGCGGCAACGGCAGACCCAAAGCCTGGTATATTAGGATTTGACGGGGAGTATTCGATAAATGTTCTTCAGCGCGAATGACATGGGTAACTTTCATGAGCGCATCATCAAGCACCACGGCGTAATTGTACACCGGAATACCGTCTGATTTTACAATAACAAAATCACCTATACCATTAGATTCGAAACTTACCGTTCCCCGCACCATATCCTTGAACACAATTTGTTGGTTTTCCGGCACGCGAAAGCGAACAGTAGGTTTCCGGCCTTCAGCAACAAAGCGCTCACGGTCAGCCTGGCTTAAATTGCGACAGCGGCCGGAGTACCGGGGCGTTTCCCCTTTATTCATCTGCTCCTGGCGTTCGGCTTCCAGTTCCTCTTCGCTACAGTAGCAGTGAAAGGCTTGTCCACTAGCCAGCAGTTTTTCAGTATACTCCCGGTAGATATCAAGCCGCTCAGTTTGGCGGTAAGGACCGTACTCACCGCCGATGTCGATACCTTCATCCCAGTCAATCCCTAACCAACGCAGCGACGCCTTGATGTTTTCCTCTGATTCCCGGGTCGAGCGTTCCAGATCGGTATCTTCGATCCGCAAAATCAACTTCCCCCCCTGCTTCCGGGCTAACAACCAGTTAAACAGCGCCGACCGCGCGCCGCCAATATGAAACGGCCCGGTCGGGCTGGGCGCAAATCTCACTCTAACTTCTTGCTCCATATATATGTACTCCTTCCATACACTTTTAAAAATTGCGGCAATTAGGGTCAACCATTGTATATTCTAGCAGATTCTACGACAGCATGCAAAACAAACCAAATAAAAAGCGCGCCGTTTATGGCAGCAGCGCGCTTGGTTCATTCAACTTTAACTACAAACATGCCATTGACAATATCGGGAATAATCAGCGTCGTATTGGCACCGCGAACACCGCCTGACACTGGCTTGGCCCCATCCGGCAGAACTGCCAGCCGCCACACCAGCTTGTCATTAAACCATAGTTCGCCGCAGGTACTCCCATCCTGACGCACAATATTTATATTAAAGCTGAAATCAGCCGCCAAAGCTTGGGATGGGTATAACATAAGCACAGTCAATAGCGTAAGCGCAATGATTAATTTATTAATTGATTTCTGCATAAACAGCCCTCCAAATATGTCAATGTTATCATTCATAATATGTGCTATTGACAGGCTTTTATGCAAAATCAAATTCGGCATTAAACTCGAGCAGCTCTAATTGTGGCTGTAGCGTAAGCGGCAATACCTTCGCCCTGTCCAGTAAAGCCTAACCCCTCAGTAGTAGTGGCTTTGACATTAACCTGACTGCTATCAACGGCCAGAACCCCGGCAATGTTGTTATTCATTTCCGTTATGTATGGGGCAAGTTTAGGCTTTTGCGCCACGATGGTAGCGTCAATATTATTAACTTTATAGCCGTGTCTAGCCAATATATCACGAACTTCAGCCAGTAGCCTAAGACTGGAAATCCCTTTATAACGTCCGTCAGAATCAGGAAAATGGCGGCCAATGTCGCCCAGCGCCGCTGCGCCAAGCAGCGCGTCTTTGATGGCGTGCAAAAGCACGTCGGCATCAGAGTGTCCGTCAAGCCCCAGCATATAGGGAATGTCCACTCCTCCCAAGATTAATTTGCGCCCAGCCACCAATCTGTGCACATCATAACCAATACCAGTGCGAATCATGTCATCAGTAGCCTCCTGTCGATGAGCAAGCAGTGTTTCAGCAATAATGATATCTTCCGGAGTAGTAATTTTAAGATTACGGTAGCTGCCTGGTACAATTTTTACTTTGGCACCCAGCCGTTCAACTAGCGCGGCGTCATCGGTCCCCAAGTAACCATCGTGTGCCGCTTGTTCATAAGCAGACCTAAGCAGCCTTGCCTCAAACGCTTGTGGCGTCTGAACCGCCCAGAGCATGCGGCGATCCGGAGTGCCGGTTACCCATCCGGCATCATCTGCCGATTTAATCGTATTTTTGACAGGCACAGCTACAATGGCCGCCCGGTACTGGCGCGCCATGGCGATAGCTTGGTCAAACAAGGTTTGTTCAACTAGCGGACGAGCACCGTCATGCACCACGATAATTTCAGTACTGTCAGGTACTGCTGCAAGCGCATTGGCAATGGAATGCTGCCGTTCACTTCCACCGGCAACAACCTGCCAAGATACTGACAAATTAAGCCCGGTGAGCAGATTGACAACTACCTCCATTTCCTCAGGCGCCGCCGTTACAATCACATTATCTACATTCTGACCGGCACTAGCGGCCATCACGGTATGGGCCAGTACCGGTTTCCCCAAAAGCGGGATTAAAACTTTGTTCATTCCCCGCCCCATTCTTTTTCCCTGTCCTGCGGCAGCAATAATTACTGAAACCATTTCGTCTCCCCCCCGCTGCAAAAAGCCTCCAAGCCTTAACAGGCTTGAAGGCGTATAACTACATAATGGCTTTGGGTTTGGCAAATATCATTCGCCCGGCAGCAGTCTGCAACACCGAGGTAACTAAGACACCGACCGTTTCCCCAATATGTTTTTTTCCACCGTCAACCACAATCATTGTGCCGTCATCAAGATAAGCTACGCCTTGGCCAAATTCTTTACCATCTTTAACAACATGCACCACCATTTCTTCACCTGGCAGAACTACCGGCTTTACAGCATTAGACAGCTCATTAATGTTGAGCACAGGCACCCCTTGAAGTTCGGCTACTTTGTTAAGGTTATAATCATTGGTGATAATCTTGGCTTTCAGCAATTGACCAAGTTTGATAAGTTTAGAATCGACTTCGGCAATATCCTCAAAATCACGGTTATCAATCTGCACATTAAGCGCAAGCTCTTTTTGCATGCGGTTTAAAATGTCAAGCCCGCGCCTTCCCCGATTACGTTTCAGCAAATCAGAAGAGTCGGCAATATGCTGCAATTCCTCCAGTACAAACACCGGAATAATCAATAAGCCTTCAACAAACCCGCTTTTGCATATATCGGCAATGCGCCCGTCAATGATAACACTGGTATCAAGTATCTTGGCTTGACAAGCATCAGAAACCTTGTCT
The DNA here is from genome assembly GCA_041428575.1 of Sporomusaceae bacterium ACPt. Lineage (GTDB taxonomy): Bacteria > Bacillota > Negativicutes > Sporomusales > Sporomusaceae > Sporomusa_D > Sporomusa_D carbonis. The sequence continues at coordinate 435,231 of CP155570.1, read as the reverse complement.
TTAGGACGCTCCTTGCTATCGCGATTAAGCCACGGCAATGCCGGCAATGTAGAAAACATGTTAAACAATTCTTCGCGTTTACGGATAGCAACATTAATCCCTAGATACCCTAGAATAATACTCAGTAACAGTGGGACATATTTCCCAACAATAGGAATAGGCAAAAAAGCCGATCCAAGTAAATTAGAGATTATTAGTCCGGTAGCCAACCCCAGTACACCTGCCAGCACATCATATCCAGGCATTTTGTTTAAGCGAATTTCAACCCAATAAGTAAAGTTCCACAAATGCTTGATTAATATCGGAGCTACCAAAAAACCAAGCACCCCACCCGCCAAACCACCAAGGATAAACGAGAGAATGGTGGCCATAGTAACCCCGAATACGCCGATCCTTAAAAACTCCTCACTGATTACCGAAGCCAAGAGTGGAATAATCCGGTCGGTTATCATAAGTCCACCAACCGCCGCCAGTATGACAATAATTATTCTAAGTGTTTTATCAATCACGTTGGTCTACCTCCTTTCGATAAAAATTAATAAACCCAAAAAGTGGAAATACATTTGTATTATGCCCTATTTTTAATAAAAAAATACGTCTAGACACACTGAAGGCATCTTGGCGATATTAGTTTTTAGTATAGCATAAAAATCAAGTTCTTGTCAAAATTTTATATTTTAGCACGTGCAATCAAGCTTTGTCAATAATTTAGATTAATTATTCGGTACTAATATTATTGTACAGCTTTCTTACCCATACATTGACAACTTAGGAGGCGAGTTTATATAATTAAGGCAAAGCGAGGTGCACCTAACATGCATGATAATAAATGTTGTTTTGATTTTCAGTCGGCTGTAGATGAATACTTAATCCGCCACCGCAGTGTGCTTGATGTGTTAACAAAATATCAAGAAGCTTCAGCCAGGGTAAATCGAGCGGTAGCCAAAGCAGTTACCGGCTGCGGCTGCATCCAAGTTTCAGCTGCCCGCCAATCTGTTCCTGCAGATGTTTCTTATAGTGATCTTAAAGATCATATGTCTTCGCATCTTGTAGGCGAACCCTGCCCCCAGTGTCGGGAGGTACTAACTAAAGAGCTGGGCCACAGCCTGTTTTACCTTGCAGCTTTGTGTAACCTTACCGGTCTTAGCCTCCATGAAGTAATGCAACGAGAGTATAAGAATGTGAAAACCTTGGGCGTTTTTCATTTGTCCTAACACGTCATTATACCGCACAGCCTTTGTTTAAGGCTGTGTTTTTTATTCGTCGGTTACTTTGCATGTAGTCCCTATTACATAAACATTTTTCCCCTGGGAATGCTAGTGGTAAAAGGGGGGTAAACATGCGTTTTTTACTGCGAATTACAATAAATATATTAGTGGTGTTAATCCTAAGCGGTCTGTCAGTTCTTGCCGCCCCAGCCGAATCAGTTCCTGGCGGCGAGCTCGCTTCCGGTTATATGACAGTTATTGACGATAATGGCGTTATCGTCCTGCAGACCGGTCACGAAGTCCATCCAGGAGATGAATATATCAACGAAGACAATATCCTTTATGAAATCACAGCTGTCGAAGGAACACTGGCTCGTTGCCGTACTATTGAAAATTATTCTGGCATGACCTCAAACGCTGACATTGCCGTCCAAGCTCCGCCGCCAGAGGCTCCTAAGCCGCTCATTGCCATTTACCATACACATACGGACGAATCGTATATCCCTAATGACGGCAAACCGACTGAACGCGGTAATGGTTCGGTAATGCTTGTCGGTGACGCCTTTGCCAGGAGGCTGAACGAACTAGGTTACCAGGTTAATCATGACAAAACCCTGCATGACCCGCATGACGCTAATGCCTATTATCGTTCACGCCGCACAGTGATGCAACTGCTAAAACAACAACCCACAGCCCTCTTTGATATCCATCGCGACAGCGCCCCGCTTAGAATGTATAAAGCCACTATTAACGGTCAGGACGTAAGTAAAATCCTTTTAGTGGTCGGCCGGCAAAACCAAAACCGGAAAACCACCCAAAACTACGCCTGGAATATAAAAGCAGCAGCTGACGCCAAATACCGGGGCCTTATTCGAGGTATATTTATCGCCCATGGCAATTATAATCAAGATTTAAACCCCAGGGCAATATTACTAGAAGTCGGGACCCAATATAATAACCGAGAAGCCGCCGAGCGCAGCGTGGCTTTATTCGCTGATGTTGTTCCGTCGTTTTTGGGCAACACCGGCAATGCCGGTGTTGCCCAAGCCAGTGCGGGCGGAACCATGGACACTGGTGGCGGTGGCGACCCCTTTGTACCGTCAGATGCCGGTCCAGGCTATGATATCTTGTGGATGGTGCTTGCTGTTATTGTCGGTGCGTCCGCGTACCTTTATCTGAGCACAGGCAGTTGGCAAGAAGCTAAAAATAAACTAAAACGCTTTGTAAAATACGAATTCGCCAACTTTTTGGGGCCACGCAACAAACGCAAAGAATAGGAGGGGATTCTATTTTTAATATACGCCGTATGGCCAAACTGGCCGGTATCCTCGCCCTTGTTACTGTCATTGCAGCCGGAGCCACGTACTATATTCCCCTAAACATATTCTCTGTCCAGCAAAAACCTGAACAAGCTCCGCAAAAAGTCTATGATTACTATATCATAATGGATGAAGACACAGGTGAAACACTTATGTATGTCCCATTAGTCGTTAGTGTTGGTGATGAACTTATCAGCGAGAAAAACAAGCGCTACCGGGTTGTCAAGGTTGAAGGAAACCAGGCTTACGCCCGGTTTGTTGAAGACTTAAACCTGGAGCAATATAAAAACGCCGGCCGGCAATAGCCCAGAGCCGTGTAATTAAAGATGGCGGTCGAGGAGAGCCTGCTCGCGTACCCTCTTCAGACCGTCTTTTATTGTTTTAGCCCGTACCTCACCAATGCCTTCAACTTCGTCAAGCTCGGCAATACTTGCGTTATAAATACGGTGCAGGGTCTTAAAGTGGGCCACCAAATTTTCAGCCACTAATAAAGGCAAACGGGGAATTTGCCTAAGTACCCGATATCCGCGCGGCACAACCGGAATGTCCATGGCATTAACGCTGACGCCATAACCCAATATCCGGCATATCGCCAACGGATCAAGATTTTCTTCAGGCAAGACGGCAATCTGCTCCCTCACTGTTTCGTAATCTTTAGCATCAGCAGTATTACAGTAATCTTTAATTAATAAGGCGGCAGCATCAACATCAGGGATAAGTTCTTCCATCTGCATGCTGACAAGTCGCCCTTCTGTCCCCAATTCAATGATATGGCGCTCAATCTCTTTAGCGATACGATTGACCTGTTCAGCACGAATAAGCACAGTAGCCACATCATACAAAGTCACCAGGTCTTCAAACTCTAAGGCACTAAGTGTGGTAAGGCCCTTCTCAAGTACGTTTTTATACTTTTCCAGCGTCTGAAGAGCTTGATTGGCACGATTTAATATTACTGGGATATCTTTAAGCGTGTACCTAAGGTTGCCAAGATATACAGTGATCACGTTACGCCGTTGCGAAATAGCGATAACCAGCGCACCGGTCTGCTTGGCTACCCGCTCAGCCGTGCGATGGCGGGTACCTGTTTCGGCAGTAGGAATGCCGGGATCAGGCATAAGCTGGGCATTAGCGCACATTATTCTCTTTCCATCATTTGATAAAACAATAGCGCCATCCATTTTAGCCAGTTCATAAAAACCGGCCGGTGTAAATTCTGAATTAAGTTCAAAGCCGCCATCAACTATGTCCAGCACGGTCTGGTTATCACTGACCAGTACCAGTGCCCCCATCTTAGCCCTAAGAATATTTTCCAAACCGTCTCTGAGTGGTGTACCTGGCGCTAAAGTCTTCATGGTTTTGACAAAGCGAGCATCCCATAGCCGTTCAGAACGCTCCTCACGATTTTTTATCATACAAATACCGCCTCCATGGCCTCGCTGACACTAGCAGCGCCAATGATATCAAGCCCTGCAGTCCGGACCAGCTTAGAACCGGACAGATTCCCAGCAGGAATTACAAACCTTTTAAAACCGAGTGCTGCTGCCTCGGCGATTCTCGCCTCAACCCGGCTGATCATCCGCACTTCGCCGGTAAGACCCACTTCTCCCATTACTACGGTATGGGAGTCAACAGCAACGCTCCTAAAACTGGAGGCTATGGCCAACGCTACCGGCAAATCAGCCGCCGGTTCGTCAATTTTAAAACCACCCACAGCATTAACATATGCGTCTTGGTTGGCAAGCATGAGCCCTACCCGCTTTTCCAGCACAGCCATTAATAGTATTAGCCGGTTATAGTCAAATCCGGCAGCCATACGGCGGGGCATCCCAAAACAAGTAGTACTGACCAGAGCCTGAATTTCAATTAATAGCGGCCGAATACCCTCCATATAGGCGAGCACCACTGAGCCGGGCACTCCGTGCGGCCGCTCGGCCAATAGCAGTCCTGAAGGGTTAGCCACTTCGGCCAGGCCACTTTCTTCCATGGAAAAAATACCACTTTCATTGGTTGAGCCAAACCGGTTCTTAATAGCCCGTAGGACCCGGAAAGCATAGCTGCGCTCACCCTCAAAATACAGAACAACATCAACCATATGTTCCAAAAGACGCGGCCCGGCAATATTGCCCTCTTTGGTGACATGTCCGATTATGGCGGTAGGAATGCCACTATCTTTAGCAAACCGCATGAGCTTACTTGTACTCTCCCGTACTTGGCCTACGCTGCCTGGAGCTGACGGAATCTCCGGACTATACATGGTTTGAATGGAATCAATAATAACCAAGGCCGGTTTATGATGTAAAGCTTCCAGAACAATAGTCTCTAAATTATTCTCTGTAAAAATTAACAAATTATTACTTATTTTACCTAATCGTTCAGCTCTTAATTTCACTTGAGCAGCCGATTCTTCACCAGTTATGTATAAAACAGGGCCATACTTATCGGCTATGCCTACTGCCACTTGCAGAAGCAGCGTAGATTTACCGATCCCCGGATCACCCCCGATTAACACTAATGCCCCAGGCACGATGCCCCCACCCAACACCCGGTCGAACTCACCAACCCCTGTTAAAAGGCGCGGCATAGCAGATGTATCTACCATAGTAATTGGCCGCGGTTTGGGAGCAGGAGTTGCCGTAAGACGGATTTCACTTTTTTTGACCGCCACTTCCTCCACCATGGTATTCCATTCACCACAACCTGGGCAACGTCCAAGCCATTTGCTTGATTCTGATCCGCATTCCTGACAGACAAACTTTGTTTTAACTCTAGACAAAAACATTCTCCTCTGCAGCAATAAATCCCCAAAATTCATCCGCGATTTTTCAAAGTTTAGTGGGCTTACGCGGCGAAAAAAGCACTCAATCAGAGTGCTTTTTCTCGTTTATGGGCCTATTTTCCTGCTAATACAGACTTTTTTGCAACAAAATTCAATTTACCGCTATCATCGACGTCAACGAGCACGGTATCACCGCCTTTTACTGACTGCCTGATGATCATTTCAGAAACTTCATCTTCAACCAGCTTTTGAATAGCCCGGCGCAGGGGACGAGCACCAAATGCGTGGTCACGGCCTTCTTTTAGTAGCTCGTTCTTGGCGGCGTCAGTCAGTTCAAGCTTGAGATTGGCGTCAGCCAACCGCTTGGTAACTTCTCTGAGCATAATTTCGACAATCTGTTTAAGATCTTCGTCAGTCAAACTACTAAAGACGATAATTTCATCAATGCGGTTTAAAAACTCAGGTCTGAACACCCGCTTGACTTCATCCAAAACCCGTGTTTTAGCAATTTCACCTTCGTTGGCTTTTTCTCTGGCATCAGATAAAAAGCCAAGCGCGGCGGCGTCTTTTTTCAAATGCTGCGATCCAACATTGGAAGTCATAATGATAACGGTATTTTTAAAATCAACCGTCCGGCCCTGACTGTCGGTCAGACGCCCGTCTTCCAGCACCTGCAGCAGCATATTGAAAACATCATAATGAGCTTTTTCAATCTCATCCAGCAATATGACGGAATAAGGTTTACGACGCACTGCATCAGTCAGTTGGCCGCCCTCTTCATAACCGACATAGCCGGGAGGTGCACCAACCAGGCGGGACACAGTGTGTTTCTCCATATATTCCGACATATCAAGGCGGATCATCGCTGTTTCATCACCAAATAAAGCTTCAGCCAACGCCCGCGATAATTCGGTTTTACCAACCCCGGTCGGTCCTAAAAACAGGAAGGAGCCAATCGGACGTTTGGGGTCTTTGAGGCCAGCCCGGGCACGGCGTACAGCGCGGGCTACAGCCTCGACAGCCTGATACTGGCCTACTACCCGGCTGTGCAAAATTTCTTCCAGCTTAAGCAGCCGCTCTGACTCTTCTGCCGCCAGCTTTTTGACTGGGATACGTGTCCATGTTGACACAACATGGGCAATATCGTCAGCAGTAACGACAATACGCTCACTGCCGCGCTGCTTCCACTCTTTTTGTTTATTATCAAGTTCTTCCCGGATTTTCTGTTCTAAGTCCCTGAGACTGGCAGCCCGCTCAAATTCTTGGGCGGCAATTGCGGATTCTTTCTCAGTACGGGCTTGTTCCAGCCTTTTTTCAATTTCCTTGACATCAGGTGGTACTGAGAATGCTTGCAACCTTACGCGTGACGCCGCTTCGTCCATCAAGTCAATAGCCTTGTCCGGCAAGAACCTGTCGGAAATATACCGATGCGACAGCTTAACAGCTGCTTCAATAGCTTCGTCGGTTATTTGCGCCCGGTGAAATGCCTCATATCGATCCCTGATACCCCGCAGGATGGCGATAGCATCCTCGACGCTGGGCTCGCCAACGGTAATGGGCTGGAAGCGCCGTTCTAAAGCCGCGTCTTTTTCAATGTGCTTTTTATATTCATTAAGGGTAGTAGCACCAATAACCTGAAGCTCGCCCCGGGCCAAAGCCGGCTTTAAAATATTGGCCGCATCAATTGCCCCCTCGGCAGCTCCGGCGCCAATAAGCGTGTGAAGCTCATCAATAAACAGTACTATATTGCCCGATTCTCTGATTTCATCAATTACTTTTTTCAGGCGTTCTTCAAATTCGCCGCGATATTTAGTCCCGGCGACCATTGATGCCATATTGAGAGAAACAACCCGTTTATTACGCAGAATTTCCGGCACCTGACCCTCAACGATGCGCTTGGCTAATCCTTCGGCAATCGCCGTCTTGCCAACGCCAGGCTCACCAATGAGCACTGGGTTATTTTTGGTACGCCGGAGCAAAATTTGAATTACCCGTTCAATTTCGCCTTCTCTGCCGACTACCGGGTCAATTTTCCCTTCCTGGGACATCTTATTAAGGTCACGACCGAATTCATCCAGGAGCGGAGTTGCATTGGCTGCTGCTTGCTGTGCGCCTGGTGCTTTAGGCTGTGGTGCCTGGCCTGACATTGAGTAACCGCCCAGCATATCAATTACCCGTTGGCGCATTAGGTTAATGTCGACCCCCATGCCTGTCAGCACCTGGGCGGCAATACCTTCGCCTTCGCGGATTAACCCTAATAGAATATGTTCAGTACCCACATAGTTATGACCAAGGCGCAACGCTTCCTCCATGGCCAGCTCAATAATTTTCTTGGCCCGGGGCGTGTAGCCAATATCACTGGTTTGCCCCTGACCTTGACCAAGAATACTTTCAATCCGGGCCCGTACAGAAGCCAAGTCCAAATTCAGTGAAGCCAAAGCTTTGGCAGCCACACCTTCTCCTTCGCGCAATAACCCAAGCAGCAAATGCTCGGTGCCAATGTAACCATGACCATATCGGGCGGCTTCCTGCTGCGCCAGTATTAATACTTTGCGAGCACGGTCAGTAAATCGATTAAACATTGTCTTTACCTCCTTTAAGTCTATTGCGGATTATTTTAGCACGCAATTTATTGCTGGCAAGTTGACTTAAGACTGTGTTACCAGCCAGCCTTTGCAGATAATTAGGCCGGGTTGTTACCAATAACTCATTAAATACTTCAGGTAACGCCTCATCAATGATTTTAAGATCGATACCCAGCCGCACTTCACTTAATAGTGCCAACGCCTCATGAGCCGACACGCTCTGGGCATATTTGAGCACCCCAAATGCCCGCCAAACTCTGTCAGCTAGCGCGTCTTTGGAGTCACTGGCCAAAAGTTGCCTAGCCGTACGCTCTTTGTCAACAACCTGTTTTACAACATCACTCAGGTTATTAATTATATCTTGCTCATTATGGCCGAGAGTAACCTGGTTGGATATCTGAAAAATATTGCCGGCAGCCTCGGTTCCTTCACCATATAGGCCGCGTACTGCCAACCCTAGTTGGGTAGTTACCGCCACAATCCGCCCGATCTGCTTAGTCAGCACCAATGCTGGTAAATGAATCATGACCGATGCCCTAAGCCCAGTACCCAAATTAGTGGGACATGAGGTAAGATAGCCAAGGTGTTCTTCATAAGCAAGGTCGTGTTTTGCCTCGATAATATCATCGATCGCATTAGCTTTAGCCAGGGCATCAGTAAGATTAAGCCCTGATTGCAAACACTGCAAACGCAGATGGTCTTCTTCATTAATCATAATGCTGACGCCGGCGTCATCACGGACAATAAGCGCCCGGTGTTCAGGCTCAGCAGCATGATTAGGGCTGATAATATGTTTTTCTACCATCACATACCTAACTAACGGCGCCAGTTGGTCCAGCTCAACAAAAGCATACTCGTGTCCGTCATCAGCCTGGAGTTCATCGGAAACTTCTTTTAACTCAGCCACCACTTCGTTAAGACTAGCAGCAGCCGCCCGTCCGGGAAACGGCTGGCCCCGTAAGTTGCGAGCCAAACGAACACGGCTGGACAGCACAATATCACCTTCCGGCCCTGTACCGCTCAACCACGGCGTAATTGACTGGTCCAGAAGATTTTCCAACAGGTTAGTCATCTGCCACTCCTCCTTACCCTTGGGCCTGCCCTGCTTCGGGCGCGGCAAGCTGTTTTTCCAAAGCTTTTATTTCATCTCTAAGCTTAGCTGCCTGCTCGTATTCCTCCCGGCACACACACTGCTCAAGTTCATGGCGCAACTGCTTGATGCGCTGCTGCATTCCAAACTTGACACCGTTTCGTTTTGGTATTTTTCCGGAATGAGTGGCTGTACCGTGAATCCGCTTAATCATGGGTTCCAGTTGAGCACCGAATGCCTGATAGCAACCGCTACAACCAAATTTGCCGTTCCGGCTAAACTCACTATAGCTAAGGCCGCATTCAGTGCAGACAGGTTCTCCCGTTTGCCGTACATTATCAGGTAAAGTATAATTAAACATTTCTTTCAAAAAATCGTGGACGGAAAACTTGCTGCCAAATATATTATTAAAATTTTTTCCCATAATCTCGCCAGATTTTTGCGCACATTGCTCACATAAATGTTTTTCAATTTTTTGCTGATTAATAATTTTTGTAATATGCACACAGGCAGGCTCTTTTTGACACTCGTCACATAACATTTTTTTCGCCTCCGTACTCAATCATTCGCTATGATCAGCCAAAGTCATCAGGAGGGACTTTAACAGCGGTACACGTTCTCCCGGTTCAAGCCGGTTATAGAGAATATCAAAACATTTATCTATTAGCGCCGCCTCTCGTCCACTCACAAGGTTATGATTGCGCAGTCTGGTGACAATTGCCTTTATATCTGCCAAACTGATAGTTTCATCAATTTGATTGGCAGCATCTTGATAAATAATTGTTTGTACCGGGATGCGGGCAATCCGGACAAAGCCGCCTGAACCACGGCGCGATTCAACGATAAAGCCTCGATCAATCGTAAAGCGGGTATTTAAAACATAACTAATCTGAGATGGCGCACAATCAAGTTCTTCCGCCATCTCATTTCGCCGTAAAACAATTATTTCATCTTTTTGACGGGATATCTGGCGCAAAATCCATTGTTCGATGACATCGGCTAAATTGTTCACATTCCCACCTCCCCGCGCTGTAACTTTTTTGACTTTTATTGACCTTTTGACTTTATTTTATTTTAATCTTTTTTCTTTGGCAATATTGCCATTTAGGCAAAATTAGCCTTTTGATGTTATTAATAATGATTATTGTCAAATATCTTTCATTTTATAACCCTTATTTATCCTTACACTGTCATTCAAGCACTTGCAGCACCAGAAATTTAAGATAATTGGTCTCAGGGGCAGCGGGCAGTATCGGATGGTCTTTGGCCTGGGTACGGTATTCAACTTCACGAATCACCCGCTTGGCATCGCGGGCAGCATCCACTACAACAGCTTTAAACAGTTCCCGGTCCATATGATAGGAACAAGAACAAGTAATCAAAAAGCCACCCGGCCGCGTAAGCTTTAAGCCGCGTAAATTTATTTCCTTGTAACCCCGGGCGGCTCCTTCGATACTGTTACGACTCTTAGTAAAGGCCGGCGGATCGAGAATAACAACATCATACTGGCGATGTTCTTCAGTTAGCGACCTTAGCGCATCAAAAGCGTTAGCCACTTCGAAATTGCAACGATCACTCACACCGTTCAATTCAGCATTTTTTCTGGCCAAGGCGATGGCGTCTTCCGATATGTCAATAGAATGAAGTTTCTTGGCCCCGTATAGTGCGCTATGTACGGCAAACGACCCGGTATGGCAGAAGCAGTCCAGTACCTCGGCATCTTTGACAATAGGTTGTAAGAACCGCCGGTTCTCCCGTTGATCGTAAAAAAAACCGGTTTTTTGTCCATTTTCGATGTCAGCGTAAAAAGGGATACCATTTTCATTAACAATTATCTGGGTGGGGAAATTACCCTTAAGATAGCCTTTGCGCATATCCAGGCCTTCCAATTTACGCACAGGCACATCGTTGCGCTCATAAATGCCTTCAGGCGCAAATAACTCTTCCAATACTGACACAATTGTCTCTTTGTGCACATCAATACCTAGCGCCAGCGTCTGCATTACCATGTATTTACCAAACTTATCAATGATAAGCGCCGGCAAGAAGTCAGCTTCACCATAAACCAACCTACAGTATTCCGGTTCAGATAAAAAAGTTTGACGGTATCGCCAGGCAGCTAGAATCCGACGTTTAAAAAACTCTTTGTCAATCTCTTCTTGTTGACGCGACAAGATGCGCACAATGATCTGTGAGCGCGGATTAATATAACCCCTGCCGATAAACCGTTGGCGAAAGTTAAAAACGTCGACAATGTCACCGGGTTCAAATTCGCCATCAACATAATCAATCTCGCTCTGATACACCCAAGGATGGCCGCTTTCTACCCGATGCTGAGCCCCTTTACGTAAAAATATTTTTGTAGTTATTTCCATGACTTTCCTCATTTCTTAATTTGTTTACGCTTTTTCCACCATTCATAAATCATATAAATGGCCGCTGCTACCATAAGCACAGAGTTCGTGAGAGCAAACTCCCTGAACCAATGGTTATGCTCCCAGTAAGATACCGGGCTTTCTACCGTATCGTACGATAACGGGTAAAGATAAAAATTGGAATAAGCCCCATGAGTAAAACCATCTATTAATATATGTGTGCCCCAACCAATAATGACAGCCCTAATCTTACCGGCCCCTGGCAGAAAACTTAAGACCAGCGCGCCAAACCATATTATTACCGAATGGCCGATTAAATCAATTTTTACCACCCATGGAAAAATAGTGACCAAACTCATAAGTACTCTAGGGTTTATACTAGTAAGTTCAGACCATGTTATATATCCTTTTACAAGCAGTATGGCTAGCAGAACCACATAAATGTAGTCAGGTAGCATGGAACCGAAGACAAACTGCCAGACTCTCGGGTGGTGTCTGGTAAAAAAATAAATCCAAAACCCGTGATGTAAAGTATACATGTCGCCCTCCGCGGTAGTGTTCAATACTAGTGTGCTCCGTCACGGCGACAGTATGTAGAAAGGCAGCGCCATATAGCACTGCCTGGTCGTCTAAACCCTTGTCAATACTTTCTTAGCAAATTCACGGCCAAATTCAAAGCACTTGCCAAGTTCCTCAGCATCAGGCACCCATTTTAGCGCCAGCCCCTGTTGCTCTACCGCTATCCCGGCGCTCTTGAGCATCTCCTCAATCGACGCCTGAGCACCACCGCCCCAGCCGTACGCACCAAAAGCTGCCCCAATTTTTCCTGATGGCCTAAGGCCCTTAAGATAAGTCATAAGCGCTCCCATATTGGGCAACATACCGTTATTCAAGGTAGATGAACCGATAAGTATGCCTCCGGCCTCAAGCATATCCCGGACTACTTCACTCCGGTCAGCACTCGACATTTTATATAACTTGCCGGTAACGCCGGCAGCCGCCACACCATCAAGTATTGTCCGGGCCATACGCTCCGTACTGCCCCACATACTATCATAAGCAATAATTACCTTACTTACCGCCCGGCCGCGTCCCCACTCCTGATACTTGCTTACGATTTCGGGAATATGTGTGCGCCACACTACGCCGTGGCTGGGAGCAATGATTTTTATCGGCAATTCTTTAAGCTTATCTACGGCTTTCACAACCATTTTGCCAAATGGCATAAGAATATTTGCGTAATATTTTTCGGCCTCGTATAATACCTCATTAATATCATTCTCGTCGTCAAAGCGCTTGGTCGTGGAAATATGTTGTCCAAAGGCATCATTAGAAAACAGTATCTGCTCACCTGTTAAATAACTTATCATGGAATCAGGCCAATGCAGCATGGGCACTGGCACGAACCGCAACTTATTCCGACCAAGGTCAAGTACGTCCCCTTCCTTAACCACTTGAAAATCGTAGTTTTGTTGGTAGTGTTTGAGAATACCGGTACGTCCATGTTCAGTCAGTAGTACCTTGGCCTGTGGGGCCCGGGCCATAACCATCGGTAACGCGCTGGAATGATCCGGCTCAATATGGTTGGTTATAATATAGTCAATTTTAGCCGGATCAATGATCTGACTGATACGCTCTAACAGTTCCTGGGCGAACGGCGCTTTGACAGTATCGATAAGACATATCTTTTCGTCAATAATGAGATAGGAATTATATGTCACGCCCCTGGGAGTGGTGTAACCGTGAAAATCGCGGAGATTCCAGTCAACTGCACCCACATAATATACGTTTTCGGCTAATTTTACATTATTCATTTCATTTCACTCCTTATATTTTACTTTCTCCTAACATTTAATCTAGGAGATATACTTACTAAACACCACGCCACGATTCATCTATATATGTCTTCACTGTTACGCGATCAATTCCTGCTGGTATATTCTATCAAGTAAACTAATTTATATGCGCTTCCAGAATTTATTATGTAGTTTTTCCTATAAATTTATAAAATAAGTCTTTACAATCTAGCTCAACCTAATTATAATGAAAAATTGTATAAATCATATCCTAGGCGCGAAAAACTACTAATTTTTTATCAAGACCACGTTTTTTTCAAGAAAAACGTAAAATTTTAGCTATTTTGCAGATAGCCTAGCTCTTATACGTATTATTTCAGTCAAATCTAACCATGAAGGGGCGATACGTCATGAAAGCAATTGGAAAACACCTAACCATTGATATGTACGGCTGCACGTTTGACAGCCTTAATAACCTCGATTTTATTAAGACCATTATGCTTGCGGCAGTTAAAGAAGCCAACATGACACTACTGGACTTATCCTGTCATAAATTCGAGCCCCAAGGTCTTACAGTGCTCGCGCTCTTAGCCGAAAGCCATATGAGTATTCATACCTACCCGGAACTGGGCTACGCAGCCGTTGATGTGTTTACGTGCGGCGATCACAGCCGTCCCGATAAAGCAGTTAGTCTCTTAAAAAGTTTTTTAAAACCCGAAAAGACCAAAACTACCAACATCATGCGCGGTGATTTTGGTTCACAAAAAGACATGAAACCCCGTATCAAAGTAAGTATTGCACCCCTGCGCCGTGTCCGCAACACCAGCGCCAAAGTTTGGAGCTTCTTGCGCAATAAATAAAACTATATTTACAGTCAGCAACTTAAAATCTGCTGGCTGTTTATTTTTTATAAATAAGCTATTAAATTATGGATATTCTATTGACAAATACCGGAAAATAAATAATAATAATCCATAGATAATAATACCATTTTATTGAGGGAGGATTATCATGAGCACTACCGATAAAAATTTAGCTGCCGCTTTTGCCGGTGAATCTCAAGCTAACCGTAAATACCTGGCCTTCGCCAAGCAAGCTGACGCTGAGGGCTATCCACAAGCAGCCAAATTGTTCCGCGCCGCTGCTGAAGCTGAAACCATTCACGCTCACGCTCACTTAAAAGCTATGGGTATGATTAAATCGACCGCCGAAAACCTCAAAGCAGCTGTAGAAGGCGAAACTTATGAGTTTGAAGCTATGTACCCTGACTTTATCAAAGTAGCCAAAGAAGAAAACAATACTGCCGCCGTTCGCACATTCCACCTGGCTAACGAAGCTGAAAAAGTTCATGCTGAACTTTACCAAAAAGCTCTTAACAATCTAAGCAACGGCGAGTCCTATGACTACTATCTCTGTACCGTCTGCGGCCATATAGCCGAAAAAGAGGCCCCTGAAAAGTGTCCAATCTGCGGTGCCAAAGCCCAAGCCTACAAAAATGTTGGTTAACCAACAGGTAATACATATAAAATATTCATTAGGTTAGTAAATCACCTTTCCTCTCGTTATAATTCTGGCTTGAACACCTACATTATAACGGAAAGGTGATTTTTTTTGTGTAACTTTCGTTTCCGCACCCGCATAGCGGGTGGTTCTTTGTGGAGCGCAAAATGCACGCGCTCCACTGGCTAAAGCCAATAATATAAAAAGCACTCACGTCTGTGAGTGCTTTTGTTTAACCAGCAACTTCCTATTCTCCCGGGCCGTTTCCAGCCAAGTACCTTCGGCGTTTGTGGGCTTAACTACTGTGTTCGGTATGGGAACAGGTGGAACCCCACAGCCATCGTCACTGGATATGTATTTGGAGTGAACGTCCCTATTTAAGTATGTTCCCCCAAAACTGTCACAGAAGAAAGACTCGCGCAATATAGGATGTTCCTCGCTAACGCTCGGAACTAAGCGATTCGCACCAATCAGCCTTCGCCTCTCGGCTCGCCTTCTTGGGCTCTCTGCTTATCGCTTTCGCTCTCAAACTTTTGGCTCGCTTGTTTAAGTCAAGTCCTCGGCCGATTAGTACCAGTCAGCTCAATGGATTGCTCCACTTACACACCTGGCCTATCTACCTTATCATCTGTAAGGGGCCTTACTTCTTTCGAATGACAGACCTCATCTTAAGGCTGGTTTCACGCTTAGATGCTTTCAGCGTTTATCCTTTCCGGACGTAGCTACCCAGCTGTACTCCTGGCGGAATAACTGGTACACCATTGGTCCGTCCACTCCGGTCCTCTCGTACTAGGAGCAGTTCCCTTCAAGTCTCTTGCGCCCGCGATGGATAGGGACCGAACTGTCTCACGACGTTCTGAACCCAGCTCACGTACCACTTTAATGGGCGAACAGCCCAACCCTTGGGACCTACTTCAGCCCCAGGATGTGATGAGCCGACATCGAGGTGCCAAACCTCCCCGTCGATATGGACTCTTGGGAGAGATTAGCCTGTTATCCCCAGGGTAGCTTTTATCCGTTGAGCGATGGCCCTTCCACTCGGTACCACCGGATCACTAAGCCCGACTTTCGTCCCTGCTCGACTTGTCTGTCTCGCAGTCAAGCTCCCTTCTGCCTTTACACTCTTCGCGCGATTTCCATCCGCGCTGAGGGAACCTTTGGGCGCCTCCGTTACTCTTTCGGAGGCGACCGCCCCAGTCAAACTGCCCGCCTGATACTGTCCCGAGGGTCGTTACTCCTTCGGTTAGAACTCCAGTAAATAAAGGGTGGTATCCCAACATCGGCTCCACCAAGACTTGCGTCCTAGCTTCTCAGCCTCCCACCTATCCTGTACATCATTTACCAAAACTCAATGTCAGGTTGCAGTAAAGCTCCATGGGGTCTTTCTGTCCAGTCGCGGGTAACCTGCATCTTCACAGGTATTTCAATTTCACCGGGTCCCTCGTTGAGACAGTGCCCAAGTCGTTACACCTTTCGTGCGGGTCGGAACTTACCCGACAAGGAATTTCGCTACCTTAGGACCGTTATAGTTACGGCCGCCGTTTACCGGGGCTTCAATTCAAACCTTCGATTGCTCTAAGCTCTCCTCTTAACCTTCCGGCACCGGGCAGGTGTCAGCACCTATACGTCAGCTTTCGCTTTAGCAGGCACCTGTGTTTGTGGTAAACAGTCGCTTGGGCCTCTCTTTTGCAACCTCTTTATGCTTCCACCGTTTCAAGTGTACACATCCGAGGCTCCCCTTTTCCCGAAGTTACGGGGACATTTTGCCGAGTTCCTTAACGAGGGTTCTCCCGCGCACCTTAGGATTCTCTCCCCGCCTACCTGTGTCGGTTTGCGGTACGGGCACCTTTTGTCTCGCTAGAAGCTTTTCTTGACAGCCGGGGTTCAGCAAGTTCGCTCTTATTTCTAACAGCTCCCCGTCACTCCTCAGGCTTTTCGCATCACGGATTTGCCTGTGATGCACCCTACAAGTTTAGACGCGACTTTCCATCCTCGCGCTTGCCTGCCCTTCTGTGTCACTCCTTCGCTCAATCGACTCCGGGTGGTACTGGAATGTTAACCAGTTGTCCATCGCCTACGCATCTACGCCTCGGCTTAGGTCCCGACTGACTCTGAGCGGACGATCCTTCCTCAGAAATCCTTAGGCTTTCGGTGGACAAGATTCTCACTTGTCTTTTCGCTACTCATACCGGCATTCTCACTTCTATACAGTCCACAACTCCTTACGGTATTGCTTCAATCCATATAGAACGCTCCCCTACCCATGTCGTTAGACATGCCATAGCTTCGGTTCCGTACTTTAGCCCCGGTCATCTTCGGCGCACAATCTCTCGACCAGTGAGCTATTACGCACTCTTTGAATGGTGGCTGCTTCTAAGCCAACATCCTGGTTGTTTCGGAAATTGCACATCCTTTGCCACTTAGTACGGCATTTGGGACCTTAGCTGATGGTCTGGGCTGTTTCCCTCTTGACCACGGATCTTATCACTCGTAGTCTGACTCCCAAGTTTTGAGTACAGCCATTCGCAGTTTGACAAGGTTCAGTAACCTAAACGGCCCCTAGCCCTATCAGTGCTCTACCGTCTGTACTTACCTCTTGAGGCTAGCCCTAAAGCTATTTCGGGGAGAACCAGCTATCTCCGCGTTCGATTGGCATTTCACCCCTATCCACAACTCATCCCAAAGCTTTTCAACGCTCACGGGTTCGGGCCTCCACGCATTTTTACCTGCGCTTCACCCTGGTCATGGATAGATCACTGCGGTTTCGGGTCTACAATAACTAACTTTCGCCCTCTTGAGACTCGCTTTCGCTTCGGCTCCGTGTTTTCCACTTAACCTCGCTAGTTACTGTAACTCGCCGGTTCATTCTTCAATAGGCACGCCGTCGACCTTTTAACGGTCTTCGACTGCTTGTAGACATACGGTTTCAGGTTCTCTTTCACTCCCCTCCCGGGGTGCTTTTCACCTTTCCCTCACGGTACTATGCGCTATCGGTCGCCAAGGAGTATTTTGCCTTGGAGGGTGGTCCCCCCTGCTTCCCACAGGGTTCCTCGTGTCCCGTGGTACTCTGGATTCCAGCCGTTTCGCCTCTGTCTTTCGCCTACAGGGCTGTTACCTTCTGTGGCCTACCTTTCCAGGTAGTTCGACTAGACCTGGCTCAACTTCCGCCGGTCCTCAACCCCAAAGAGCAAAAGCTCTCTGGTTTGGGCTCTTCCCCGTTCGCTCGCCGCTACTTAGGGAATCTCGTTTGATTACTTTTCCTCCGGGTACTTAGATGTTTCAGTTCCCCGGGTGCCCTCCCGCTAAGCGGGTGACAGTGCATTACCACCGCCGGGTTCCCCCATTCGGATATTCATGGATCAGTGCCTGCTTGCGGCTCCCCATGACTTTTCGCAGCTTACCGCGTCCTTCGTCGGCTCTTGGCGCCCAGGCATCCGCCGTATGCCCTTACTAACTTGACTTAGCTGCAACTGTCTATAAACAGCCATCTGCGTTGTTGGTACTCAACCCGATTGTTTGCGTACACCCGTACGCGGCACTGCTCGGGTTTCCGTTCCGCCTAACATCTGTCCATTTCTAGCCAGTTTCGCGTTGCCATGTTCATAGCTTACGTTTTGCCTTTAGTTCGTCCTAATTGCGCTGCGCACATCGAATCCAGAATACACAGTATGACGGCCTGTTGGCCATGGCCTGCGCATCAGCTGGTTCGATAGAACGCTGTTAAGTTACTTCTACATATCTACATATGAGAGGTATTACTTTACTTTGCTTTCTTCTGTGCAGTTTTCAAGGAACATCGGAAAAGCTATGTTATCACATTGTACCGTATATTTCAACAGGTATTTGTGGTAACTGAGATTGCTTCACTTCGTTCGCAATGACCAAGGGGTTAAAAACCATCGTTATTGCGTCATTGCGAGCGCCAGCGTGACAATCTCACTTTTTTTGCTTTTCCCTAAACCAGCAACTTCCTATTCTCCCGGGCCGTTTCCAGCCAAGTACCTTCGGCGTTTGCATGCTTAACTTCCGTGTTCGGTATGGGAACGGGTGGAACCATGCAGCTATCGTCACTGGATATATGGTGGAGACGAGGAGAATCGAACTCCTGACCCCCTGCTTGCAAGGCAGGTGCTCTCCCAGCTGAGCTACGCCCCCATGTTCGTGTATTCGCTTTGCTCGATGTTCGTGAGTTCGATTGGGTGACTCGATTGCTCGAACCGCGAATTCCGACTCATCGAAAATGGTGGGCCTAAGTGGACTTGAACCACTGACCTCACGCTTATCAGGCGTGCGCTCTAACCAGCTGAGCTATAGGCCCATACGTTTTTCAGGAATGTCTATGTTATCACAGTTTACACTGTCTTGC
The DNA here is from genome assembly GCA_041428575.1 of Sporomusaceae bacterium ACPt. Taxonomy (GTDB): domain Bacteria; phylum Bacillota; class Negativicutes; order Sporomusales; family Sporomusaceae; genus Sporomusa_D; species Sporomusa_D carbonis. Next base: position 416,216 of record CP155570.1, on the reverse strand, counting down.
AACAGGTACTTTGTGGCAACTGAGATTGCTTCACTTCGTTCGCAATGACGCTTGTTTTTTTAACCCCTTGGTCATTGCGAGGAGGTACGACGAAGCAATCTTCTCTTTCGCATTCCCTCAAAACTAAACAATGTAAGTGTGATACTACTGCCACCTCATATGGTGCGTCTAGTATCTATGCATTCGCCAAATGTCCGCACATCGAATTAAGACTGACCTTTACGACGGTCTGTCAGATAGTCTGCTGTCTGCAGACTTCCTCGATGGTATCGCCGACCTTGGAAATAGTCCGAGTGTCACCTCGAACAGTTCTCCCTAGAAAGGAGGTGATCCAGCCGCACCTTCCGATACGGCTACCTTGTTACGACTTCACCCCAATCATCGGCCCCACCTTAGACGGCTGGCTCCTTACGGTTACCCCACCGGCTTCGGGTGTTTCCAACTTTCGTGGTGTGACGGGCGGTGTGTACAAGGCCCGGGAACGTATTCACCGCAGTATGCTGACCTGCGATTACTAGCGATTCCGACTTCACGGAGGCGGGTTGCAGCCTCCGATCCGAACTGAGAGCTCATTTGCGCGGTTTGCTTGACCTCGCGGTCTTGCTTCGCTTTGTTTAAGCCCATTGTAGTACGTGTGTAGCCCAGGACATAAGGGGCATGATGACTTGACGTCATCCCCGCCTTCCTCCGCATTCTCTGCGGCAGTCTCCCTTGAGTTCCCACCATAACGTGCTGGCAACAAAGGATAAGGGTTGCGCTCGTTGCGGGACTTAACCCAACATCTCACGACACGAGCTGACGACAGCCATGCACCACCTGTTTTCGCGTCTCCCGAAGGAGAGGGATCTATCTCTAGACCTTTCGCTCAATGTCAAGCCCTGGTAAGGTTCTTCGCGTTGCGTCGAATTAAACCACATACTCCACCGCTTGTGCGGGCCCCCGTCAATTCCTTTGAGTTTCAACCTTGCGGCCGTACTCCCCAGGCGGGATACTTATTGCGTTAACTCCGGCACAGAAGGGGTCGATACCTCCTACACCTAGTATCCATCGTTTACGGCCAGGACTACCGGGGTATCTAATCCCGTTCGCTCCCCTGGCTTTCGCGCCTCAGTGTCAGACACAGTCCAGAAAGCCGCCTTCGCCACTGGTGTTCCTCCCAATATCTACGCATTTCACCGCTACACTGGGAATTCCGCTTTCCTCTCCTGCACTCAAGATCTCCAGTTTCCTGCGCCTATACGGCGTTGAGCACCGCTCTTAGACTCAAGACTTAATGATCCACCTACGCGCCCTTTACGCCCAATAATTCCGGACAACGCTTGCCACCTACGTATTACCGCGGCTGCTGGCACGTAGTTAGCCGTGGCTTCCTCCTTTGGTACCGTCATTAGCTTGGATTATTCACCCAAACCACGTTCGTCCCAAACGACAGAGCTTTACAACCCGAAGGCCTTCTTCACTCACGCGGCGTTGCTCCGTCAGACTTTCGTCCATTGCGGAAGATTCCCCACTGCTGCCTCCCGTAGGAGTCTGGGCCGTGTCTCAGTCCCAGTGTGGCCGTTCATCCTCTCAGACCGGCTACTGATCGTCGCCTTGGTGAGCCGTTACCTCACCAACCAGCTAATCAGACGCAGACCCATCTCTAAACGGTAGCTTATAAATAGAGGCCACCTTTCTTATCCTCGCCATGCGGCCAGGATACCACATTCGGTATTAGCACCACTTTCGCAGTGTTGTCCCCAATTTAGAGGCAGGTTGTCTACGCGTTACTCACCCGTTCGCCACTAAGTATCCATAAATGAATACTCCGTTCGACTTGCATGTGTTAGGCACGCCGCCAGCGTTCGTCCTGAGCCAGGATCAAACTCTCCATGAAAAGCAGGCACACAGCGCTTTGGCGCTGATGTGATCGCTTTGTTCGCTGCGTTAGCAGTCGAACATCCGCGTTATCATGAAGCCATTTGTTGGCTCGTTAAATCAATAAAGAATTAATTTAGGTTTTCGTATGTCGCAAGCGACACACGAACCGCACATCTGGCCCGTACAATGTATCGAGAATACATAACATCACGGCCGTCAAGACCATGAATATTATGCAGCCCGTACGATAGTACGCTTTTGATGCATTCTTACATTGTTCAGTTTTCAGGGAACACATTCTTTGTTTTTTGCGCTGCCTCCTGTATTAACAAAGACAGCTTTTATATATTAGCACATCACCTAGCAATGTGTCAATATATCTTTTTTAAATTTTTTGTCGCATGTTTTTCGCGACTTCTTCATAGTATCATAAACATTCTTATTTGTCAACATTCATTTTACAAACCATTCTCACTGAGTTTATACTCAGTTGAACGTGAAATATTTTATCATACCCTTTTAATACTTGTCAACAACTAACAACCAAAAAGATAAAAGCTGACCGGCATTGCCGGTCAGCAACGTTAATTTTACTCGCGGTGACGCATATGCGGGAACAGAATTACATCCCGTATAGAATATGAGTCAGTTAATAACATGACCAAGCGGTCAATGCCAATACCCAGACCACCGGTTGGCGGCAACCCGTATTCAAGAGCAGTGATATAGTCCTCGTCCATCATATGGGCTTCATCATCACCGGCCATGCGCTGAGCCAACTGTTCGGAAAAACGGCCATGCTGGTCAATGGGATCATTAAGTTCAGAGAAACCGTTGGCGATTTCGCGGCCAAAGATAAACGCTTCAAACCTGTCAGTAATTTCAGGGTTATCTTTATTACGTTTAGCCAGTGGCGATATTTCGGTGGGATGGCCAATAATGAATGTGGGCTGAATGAGATGATGTTCGGCAACCTCTTCAAATACATTATTCAAAATACCACCGATTCCATGTTTCTGCTCATACTTAACGCCAAGTTTATCGGCAATAGCCCTGGCTTCAGCTACTGTTTTGACCTCGTTAAAGTCTACTCCGGCAAACTTCTTAATAGCTTCAGGCATAGTCAGACGGTTCCACGGCGGGGTAAGGTCGATTTCCTGGCCTTGATACGTGATTTTAGTAGTGCCTAAAACGGCTTGAGCTACTCCAGCCACCACTTCCTCTGTCAACCGCATTATAACTTCATAATCAGCAAATGCCTGATACAGTTCAACTATGGTGAATTCAGGGTTATGCTTTATCGAAATGCCCTCGTTTCTAAATACCCGGCCAATTTCGTACACCTTTTCAAAGCCGCCAACAATAAGGCGCTTGAGGTACAATTCAGGAGCAATCCGCATATACAGTTTCATGTCAAGTGCATTATGATGGGTAATGAATGGCCGTGCAGCCGCACCGCCGGCAATGGGGTGCATCATAGGAGTTTCGACTTCCAAGAAGCCGCGATTGTCCAATAATTGCCTCATGGTTTTGATGATTTTGCTGCGCATGATAAAATCATTGCGCACATCAGGGTGAACAATTAAGTCAAGATAGCGCTGCCGGTAACGAGTTTCAACATCTTTAAGGCCATGCCACTTTTCAGGCAATGGCCGGAGTGATTTAGCCAAAAATTCAAAACCATTGGCCTTAACACTAATTTCGCCTTTTTGAGTTCGAAATACTACGCCTTCAACACCTACAATATCGCCGATATCCAGGAGGTGAAACCGCTCATAGGCAGCCTCACCCATCACATCTTGCCGGAAATAAATCTGAATTTTACCAGTCATATCTGCTATATGGGCAAAACTGGCCTTCCCATGGCCGCGCACTGCCATAATCCGCCCGGCAATTCGCACATTTTGTCCCTCTAATTCAGTAAAGCTGTCAATAATATCCTGGGCATGATGGGTAAAGTCATATTTGCGTCCAAATGGTTCAATGCCTTGCGCAGCAATTTTATCCATTTTTTCCCGACGAACTTTCATGAGTTCGTTTAATTCTTCTGCTGCCTGTTGGCTTTCTTGCACTGCATCCACTTCTGCCATGTAATTTCTCCCCTGTCCTGTCTTTCTTGTTCAAAATTAGTGTTGACGCCTGATCTCCAAAATTTCATATTTCAATATACCGGCTGGAACATTTACTTCAACAACACTGCCAACTTTTTGCCCGAGAATGGCTTGGCCTACCGGCGATTCGTTTGAGATCTTAAACTCGGTAGGGTCAGCCTCAGCCGAGCCGACAATAGTATATTCCAGTTCATCGTCGAATTCGAGGTCTTTAAGCTTAACAGTTGAGCCTAACGCAACAACATCGGTGCTAATTTCTTCATCGATGACCTTGGCATTGCGCAGAATTTTTTCTAAAGTAAGAATTTCACCTTCGATAAAAGCTTGTTCATTTTTAGCATCTTCATACTCTGAGTTTTCGCTGATGTCACCAAATTCAATAGCTTGCTTAATACGTTCGGCTACATCCCGGCGGCGGACTGATTTTAAGTGGTCCAGTTTTTGCTCTAATTTTTTTAGACCCTCTATAGTTAGCATAACATCTTTTTCCATGGTGTCATTCTCCTCTTTTCTAAATACTTGCCAAAGGCATTATGCAAATATTATAAATTTTACTTTTGCAGATAGTGTATTCTTTTATACTGGAAATTGCCCTCTTTTCTGGAAAAATCTTGCAGACAGAGCAATCAGGCAATATAAATAGTGTCAAGTAAACACTTGACACTGTTTGATGTTAAGAGGCAGCCTGCCGATATAAGGTCATCCTCCATTTTTCATTATTATAGGCATAAATAACTCGTTTGTCAATATTTTCTAAAGCACTCCTTTCTGCATTTGCTGGGTTTGGGCGGTGGCGTTAGATTTAATTACACTCAATTCTTCGGCGGTTATCGCCCGCTCAAAGCTGCGGAAACCGGCCAGTTTAAAACCATGCTTAGCAGCCAATCTATCAATAGTTTCTACTTGTTTTACTGTTAAGTCCCGCCCTAAAGTAAAGTTTTCATAGCGGCCTTCCAAAGCCAAAATCATGGTTTCAGCCATACAGGCATAAGCAGTCTTAGGTGGAAAGCCAAAGTTAAGTCCAAAATTGACGTTGCCTGGAACTTCAACTACCCCACCTTCAATAACCAGTACATCATTTCGCATTTCAGCTACCCGGCGCGAGACGTTACGTGGCCTGGCCACATCACAAACAATCGCGCCTGGTTTTAAATCCTCCGGCTCAATAATACTGTCAAGCGCGCTAGTTACGGCTACAACAATATCAGCATTCCTGATGGCATATTTAGTATTTGCCGTTACCCGAACAGCTAATCCTGTTGCCTTAAAAATCTGGCTGGCAAGTTTTTCTAATTTATTTTCATCCCGGGCGGCCAGTGTCAAATATCGTACTTCCCGGGCTAAAATCTGGGCACAGGCTGAGCCAATAGAGCCTGTAGCGCCCAAAATAAGCACATTGGCCCGTTCTAAGTCTATTCCCATTACTTTGGCCGCTCGACGCGTGCCTTCCAGTGCTGTAGCCACTGTATAGCTATTGCCAGTTGTTACGGCGATTTTTGAATTACGAGCAACCGTCACACCTGCATCACCGACAATCGAGGTAAAGGCCCCCAGGCCGACAATATTAGCTCCCAGTTTTTCTGCCACTTTACAGGCCTTAATAATTTTATTGATTACATAAGCTTCCGGCATAGTAAGCATTTGCCTAGATGTCAACGGACAACCGACAAACCAGCCCTCGGCCTTATTATATCCCGAATCTATGCCGCTAATGTTGGAGACTTTAAACGGCGGTATGTATTTGATAATACCTTCAACTAGACTATCCGGCCAGTTTTGGGTAAAAGAAAACTTGCGGCTAAAATCTTTGGCTTCCAGCGGATGAACAATAAAGGCAAATTTTTGCAAATACATGCGCCTCCTTTAAGTAAGCTTTTTAACTCTTGGTTCAATGCCTGACCGGTCAATAAGATGTATATAATCTTGATCTGTCAGTTGCTCCGGGCGTTTCCCCGACAAAGCCACCAGCACACCTTCTAAAATATTAGTACCAAATGAACGTCCACCCATTTCAGGAGTAGTAGTAACCAGTGTCCGCACACCCCGGTTCTGTAGCAAGACTTCGTCCTCTTTAGTGACAGTATTGGTAATTACCAGCTTGTCGTGCAGCATCTCCGGCATGTACCGCCTGATAAAGTGAAAATCACCCGCAATAACATCGGCATTCTGAAAATACTGTTCGAATTTGGGCGTAGACTGCGTCTGCTTATCACCGGTAGGATAAAATAAGCTAACAGGAAGCTTGGTGATAACCGGCGCTACAATATTAGCCAGTCTGGATAACCCCCTGAGTGTGCTAATCGGCACAGGCAGTCCCAAGCCAAACATTAAATCGCCGAATACCGCCCGGCTGCCTGCTCCTACTAGCGCTTCAGCCAGGCCAAATCTGTCTACAGCGCACACAACTAACACCTGTTTATCTTTGAAACTAAATCCATGCTTTGATTCCAGATATCCAATGACTCGCCGTTCCAATGTATTTTTGATGGCACTGCCATCAACTACCGGCGTTTTCTTGGCATTGGCGGCTAAAGCAGCCGACTCTCTGAAAGTATACCGTTTGCTACCGGCATAGATATATAGGTCGGTGCCACCAAGGCCAATGGCATCTACCTGGCCGTCCAAATCACGGATTAGGCGCGCAGCTGCAGATTTGTCACCATCAGTACCGATTCTCTTAATAAGAAATTGCTCACCGCAAAACTCAGCTGTTGTAGTGCCGTTGCGGTTTGATGAACCAAGACTAATACTTATTACTTGTTTCATTGATGCCATCCTCCTGGTTAAAACCTGAGCTGTCTGATGAGGGAGCGGATATCTTCTGGTTTAACATATTTATCTTCCGCAATAGGTGATTCACCGATCTGCACTCCAATGACCGCTTTGTCCAACATAGCCTCTATTAGCTTAATACGCATATTGGACCCAATGATGATTACTATGTCATGTTTGCGGACATTAGCAATAATCTCCATAATGGTGTTAAATAATTCGATACCACTTTTGGTTTGGACAAAGTCCCAACGCTCCTGCTCGGATAAAAGAAGGCAATAATCAATGCCTTCCTGTCTGGCTACAGCATATATCTCTTCACAATTTTTCAGGGGGAAACCGATTAAGGCTACACGGCCGCCTTTGCGAATCTCGCCAATGGTTTCAAGACGGGAAACAAAAGTACGGTCAACGCCTACTTGTTGAGCCACCTCCTGCTGCGACAGGCCATTCCGGCGCAATTCAAGAATTCTGTCAACTGTTTGGTGAATTTTTTGGCGGTTGACAATCTTTTCGCCAATTCTCAGCAGCACAGCTTATTCATCTCCCCCCCTTAGTATATGTGCACAATGTTGTGTACATACATATTTTAGCATTTATTATATTGATTAACAAGTTTTTCCACCAAAGGTCCATCGGACAAAAAAAAGCCGTTATTCCCATGGTTCAAAGGGAAAACGGCTTATCACTCTCTTATATGTTTCGATCTTTAACAATGTATCATCATGGGCCATGCCTTTTTTCAATCCTTGTAGTACTCTGACACCCTGCTGCATGGTGAGCCCAATGTCCTCAGTCAATTGCGACATGGTAGCCCGACGGGCTTTATCGAGCGATTCATTAAGAGACTTTCCGGCTTCGATATTGCTGACAAACTCTTGCGCCAGGTAAAATTGAGCCAGATTGGTCATAGGATTGCCGCAAGCCCCGCTGGCTGTCAAACCTAAGACTTCCGGCATAGTGTGCTTAATGCTGAATTCGACGGATTTCTTAAGTTCGTCTGTTTCCCGGCTCATAGACTCGACCAACGTACGGGGTGTACATAGACCGTACGTGTTTAGCGCCCTAATGACCGAATGTTCGATAGTATGAGCCTGTTCCAGTTCAACTAACCCGCCCAGATTGGCCGTCATACTGACTTCACGCCCGGTTTCCAAGTCAGTGCCATAGATGGTAACCGGGATATCGCTTTTGTCGCGGAACTTGGTATAACCGCCTTGCGCCGACCATCCTGCGCCTGATATCGCCGGGTACTCTTTGCGCATCTTTTTTAAGTTGATATGTTCGACATCGCTTGAGTATATATAATTTCCGGATGTCCTCATAGTATGCCAGCGAGCATGGCCCCGCCCTTCAAGCTTAGCCATGATCACCGGAATTTCCGCGCCGGTACCGTCAGCAACCGTCTGGTTCCAGATATTCATAATCCGGACAATCACGCCAACCGGGTACAGTCCCTGTTGATCTACAATCCATGGACAGATGAGAATGTCCCGTCCTATACCGGCATCCATCAGTAATTGCCCACCGCTTTCAATGATAAACATGCCGGTAATTGTCCCGCCCAGCGGCCGTGGCAAAATGCCATTAGCTACAGGCATTATGAGCATGTGCATTTACTTCCTCCGCTTTACTCTAAAATATTAGTTCTAGCAATTTTTATCTACGGATAAACAGTATTCTTCCATTATTCGTATAAAATCGTCCCTGCTTAATGCTTGGTTGAACTTCAGTCGTAGCTCAGCTGAATTGGGCAGCCCTTTGGTATACCAGGCAGCATGGCTGCGCATTTCTCTAATGCCGATATATTCACCTTTGTGTTCAACCAGCATGTCAAGATGCCGGAGCAGCATATTAATACGTTCCGTAAGAGCAGGAGGCGGCAATAATTCGCCGGTAGCCAGATATCTGGCTACCTGGCGGAATATCCAAGGATTTCCTTGCGCTCCCCGCCCTATCATTATGCCATCACAACCCGTCTCAGTCAACATACGTTTGGCATCCTGAGGTGTGCGGATATCACCGTTACCGGTAACCGGAATAGCTACTGCCTGTTTTACCGCCCTGATAATATCCCAGTCAGCTTGCCCTGAATAAAACTGCTCCCGGGTGCGGCCGTGCACACTAACAGCTGCCGCGCCTGCCCTTTCGGCCAGCTTGGCAATATCTACAGCGTTGACCGATTGTTCATCCCAACCTTTACGAAATTTGACAGTTACCGGTACATCACCGGCAGCCTCAACCACTGTTGCAATTATGCGATACGCTAACTCCGGCTTTTTCATAAGCGCTGCCCCCTCACCATTTTTAACAATTTTGGGTGTAGGACAGCCCATATTGATATCAATAATGTCAGCACCAGCCCTGGCGACAATTCGCGCCGCCTCAGCCATGCTGTCAGGCTCTGAACCAAATATCTGCAGAGCCACCGGCCGTTCACGCTCATCTATAGCCAGCATTTTTCTGGTATGAACATTTTCATAAATCAATCCTTTATCACTTACCATCTCTGAATACACCAAGCCGCACCCCATTTCCTTGGCAAGCAAACGAAACGGCAAATCAGTAACACCAGCCATAGGAGCCAAGATGACAGGATTTTTTAGCTGAATTTGGCCGATACGCATATATTCCTCCTAAAAAACACTTAGACGGCTAGAAATGTCCGGAAAATGAGCGCGAAGCCGGACACATTCTAAAAGAGGCGGCCATGTACTGGCCGCCTGCCTGGACATATATTATTGCCGGTTGCGTTCGTAAATAAGCCGGAGACCCTCAAGTGTCAGGAAAGTATCTACTTTGTCAATAGTATGAGATTCCTGAGCAATAAGGTTAGCTAAGCCGCCGGTAGCAATAACCATAGCATTCTGCCCTAGCTCTGCGCGCATGCGGCGGACAATTTCATCAACTTGGCCGACAAAGCCGTAAATAATGCCTGATTGCATACTACTTACAGTATTACGGCAAATAACCGTCTTTGGCTTCACAAGTTCAATACGCGGCAGCTTAGCTGCCCGCTGAAACAGTGCTTCAGTCGAAATACCGATGCCGGGCGCAATGGCTCCGCCCAGGTAATCACCATTTTCGGCCAAAGCGCAAAAAGTAGTGGCTGTGCCAAAGTCAACAATAATTAATGGCCCACCATACTTGGCATAAGCAGCAATAGCGTTTACTATGCGGTCAGCACCAACTTCACGCGGATTTTCGTACTTAATGCAGATACCAGTCTTAACACCCGGGCCGACAACAAGCGGGTCAACATTAAAGTATCGTTGACACATCCTGGTTAATGGCACAATAAGCGGTGGAACGACTGATGAGATGACAATAGCGTCAATATCTTCCATTTTTAAGCCACGATAAGTAAACAGGTTATAAATGAGCATACCATACTCATCGCCCGTCTTTTGCTTGTCTGTCGATACCCGCCAGTGATAGTTTAGCTGTTCTCCCTCATAAACTCCCAAGACAATGTTGGAATTACCAACATCAAACACCAATAACATGAGTAAAAATCCCCCTGCTATATTCTTCCGGCAGCTCAGCATATGCCATCGGCGTTCTTTAGTTTTCCTCAGGCTTTTGCCTCCGACCCACGCTGACTGCCGCTGGACACATAGTCGATATTAATTGTACTTAAAACCAGGGAAATTGTAAATAAGGCTTACATTGACAAATCAATTATACCGGTTGCTTGGCGCCAATCAGCCCGGCTTTAAGCAGCGCCCGGCGCACACGCACGCCAATATAGACGGCAACTGCCGTTTTAACCAAATCAAGCGGCAGAAAAGGCAGCACGGCTAAATTCAGAGCTTTATCCAATGTCATTGCCTTATGCAAAACATACTGGAATGACAGCATAAATCCGGCCAGACCGACTGCGTAAATCACCGCCAGACCGGCAACCATGGCTGCCGCTATGTTTTTATATGTCAGTTCAAAGTGTTCCGCAACATAACCAACAATATACGTACAGACGAAATAGCCCAAAATATACCCGCCGGTCGGACCGATTAAAATAGCTGCCCCCGCCTTTCCCTGAGCAAATACGGGTAATCCGAACACCCCTAACAGTACCCAGACCAAAACACTGGCCGGTCCTAAACGGCTGCCGAGCACAACACCGGCCAACAAGATGAACATGACTTGCAACGTAATCGGTACAGGTCCAATAGGAATGGAAACCTGAGAACTGATGACAATAAGGGCGGTAAACAAACCGGTAAGCGCCATATTTCTCGTGTGCATTAAACCATTTTCCTCCCTAAAACATTCCTGCCGGGCGGATAGACACGTCGCCGGCCAGTACCCGCTCGATGCCGTTTGGAGTCTTAATAAGTAACGCTCCGTCAGCATCAATGTCAACCGCCAGACCGGTAAAGTGCCTTTCAACACCACGTACGTCGACCTGTTGGCCAAGGGTTATTGATTGTTGCCGCCAATCAGCCAGAACCGGAGCAAAGCCTGATGCCTTAACAGTATTATAAGTGCTTTCCAGTTCGGCCAAAATGGCTGTTAACAACTTAACTCTGGAGATCCGGCGGCCGGCAGCAACTGCCAGCGAAGTAGCGGTAGCTGCAATCTCACTGGGAAAGTCCTGTTGATCAATATTGACATTAATTCCCATGCCAATTACCACATAGTTGATGGCATCCATTTCCGCGCTCATTTCCGTAAGGATGCCGACTACTTTACGTCCCTGCCACAAAATGTCGTTAGGCCATTTAATGCCGCAGCCTGTGCCTGTTACGGAATTTATCGCCCGGTTGACGCCAACCGCCGCCATCAGCGTGCATTTAGCAGCATCCATAGGGCTGAACGGCGGCCTAAGCACAACCGACAACCAAATACCTTTTCCCGGTGGGGAAAACCAGCCCCGTGCCAGACGGCCTCGCCCGGTAATCTGAGCTTCTGCCACAACAATGGTTCCCTCCGGGCAACCATTCGTTGCCAGTTTTTTAGCTTCATTATTGGTTGAACCAATTTCGCTGAAATAGTGAATTTCCTGCCCCAGTACAACGCTGGTCAAATGGACCTTAATTTCTTCAGGTAACAGGCGGTCAGTGCTTTGCCGCAGCGCGTACCCAAGGCGAGTGTGCGCCTCAATTTCATAGCCAGCCAGCTTGAGTGCTTGTATATGTTTCCATACGGCCGTCCGCGACACGTGTAGCGCTTGCGAAATTTCCTCGCCTGATATGTACTGTCCGGAATTTTGTTTTAGCAATTCAAGTATTGCCGTCCGCAACGCAGCTCACCCCAAACCGATATTGTCATCTTCATTGTAGTTTATCGGTTAACAATTGTCAATTAGGCAATTTCACCGTGCTGTTCGCTTGTTTTTACCTCAGTAATTTTGTTATCACCGTCAACAAAGACAATTGTCGGTTTATAACTCCTGGCCTCGGTATTATCGATTTGGACATAACTGATAATGATAATATTGTCACCAGGCTGAACTAACCGTGCTGCCGCCCCGTTAAGGCAAATAACCCCCGAACCCCGCTCGCCGGGAATAACGTAAGTCTCCAGCCGGGCTCCGTTATTGTTGTTTACTATCTGGACTTTTTCATTGATAAAAATATCGGCGGCATCTAACAGGTTCTGGTCAATCGTAATACTGCCGACATAGTTTAGGCAGGCTTCAGTAACAGTCGCGCGGTGAATTTTGGATTTTAGCATTGTCCGTTGCACTATTTACCCTCCCAGATCATGTTGTCAATCAGCCTGGTCTTGCCAAATCTTACAGCTAAAGCAATCAGTGTAGGGGCCTCAATTCGCTCCTGCTCCTCTATAGTATTGGCATGACTGACAGATATATAGTCAATTACCGCCAACGGTTCTTTTTCAATAACTGCGCGGATGGCATGAGCAATTTTTCCGGCATCGGTACACCCGTCCCTCAGCATGGTTTCCGCCAGCTTGAGCGAACGCGAAAGGCTAAGGGCCGCCTGGCGCTCCTCAGGTGTTAAGTATACGTTTCGTGATGACATAGCCAGTCCGTCAGTTTCTCTGACGATCGGCATAGTTACAATTTTTACATTCATATTAAGATCTGCGACCATCTGTTTGATAACAACCACCTGCTGGGCATCCTTCTGCCCAAAATAAGCAACTTGCGGCTCGACAATATGGAATAACTTACTGACAACAGTGGCCACTCCCCGAAAATGACCGGGCCGGAAAGCACCGCATAGCCGCTCAGTCACTTTGCGCACGTCAACAAAGGTTAACATATTGGTAAAACCGTTGGGATACATATCTTCGACCCCAGGCGTAAACAAAACATCAATGCCGGCATCAGCAGCCAAAGAGCTATCCCGCTCCAGATCGCGGGGATATACTGAATAATCTTCGTTAGCGCCAAACTGCAGCGGATTAACAAAAATACTGGCAACAGCCACATCGTTATCGGCTTTGGCCTGACGCATCAGAGATAAATGTCCCTGGTGCAAATAGCCCATAGTTGGCACAAAGCCAATACTTTTTCCTGCCAACCGGAATGGCTTCAACAGTTGTTTGAGTTCAGGCACGCTTTTAATAACTAACACAATAACCCCCCTACCTATATTACGTAACCATAATAAAAAAAGAAAAGGTCGCCCCGCCAAAACAGGAAGACCTTTTCATAAGCGCCGAAACGCGCCAGTCGCGGCACAAATGACGTACTGCCATTCCCGTCTCAGTCCCGAAGGCTCTAAGCGGTGGTTATAAAACCATGTATTGTTAGAAGATATCCCTGGTGCGACTCATAAATGATGCCGCCCGCGTTTACAGCTTAGCGAGTATATGATAACATTTTCTACAATAATAAACAACAAGTTTAGCGAGGTGGCTTATGGAACAGATTAAAGTGCTAGTGGCTGACGATGAGCCTAATATACTAGAAGTTCTAAAACTTTATCTTGAGCAGGAAGGTTTTTCAGTATTCACAGCAACTGACGGCCAGGAGGCGCTTACCATTGAGGAAGAATACCTTCCGGATTTACTCATCCTTGACATCATGCTGCCAAAACGCTCAGGCTGGGAGATATGCCAAGCCGTCAGACGTAAAGTACCGATTATCTTTTTGACAGCTAAAAGTGCTGAGACTGACAAACTTACAGGCTTTTCCCTGGGTGCTGACGACTACATAACCAAGCCGTTCAGTCCCCGGGAAGTTATGGCGCGCGTCAAAGCCGTACTCCGCCGCAGCGGCCTGATTGCCGATGCCGGCGCCCGTTTGGAATTTCCCGGCCTGATTATTGATCAAGCCGCCCAGGCAATCCAGTCTGGTGAGGAAAATGTCCAGTTATCACCTAAAGAATTTGAACTCTTAGTTTTCCTGGCCCGCCATGCCAAAATGGCGTTTTCCCGCGATCAGCTGCTAACCAATGTCTGGGGCTATGATTTTGACGGCGCAGACCGTACAGTTGACGCCACAATTAAACGGCTGCGGCATAAAATTGATAACCCCGAGTATAGCTATATTCATACTGTCTGGGGTGTTGGTTATAAATTTGAGGTGTCTGCCAAATGACCAGGTCAATTTTTGGCAAACTGCTGCTTTCCCACTTTGCCGTTATATTAGTCAGCGTCCTGACCTTAGGACTATTGATGTCTTACCTCGTACATAACCACGCTATTGAAAACAAACGGCGCGATCTCTTAGCCAAAGGAAGTGCCGCGGCAGCGATAATTACCCCGATGCTGGCGGCCGGACAGACACCGTCAAACAGAATGCTGGACGCGCTGAGCGACATGGCTGGCGGGGACATCTGGCTAATGGATTCTACCGGGCGGATTATTGCCGGCCAATTACCAACCGGCTGGAAAGAAAGACGCCTGGAAAGGCTGGCTGAGTTGTGGGAAAACGCCGATTGGCAAGACGGTAACGGCACTCACAAAGTATTAAAACCGCGCCGTCGCAGTGATCCGGCAATTATCGCCGCCCTGCCAATAACGCTGCCAGGCAACAATCCGCCGGCAGCCCTGTTTCTCTACGCTCCGGTTACCGGCGTTAACCGCACTGTTCTGGCCCTTGAGTATCTTTTGCTCTACTCGCTGGTTGCCGGTATACTGGCCGCTGTGCTTGTCGGCCTTTTGATGGCCCGCAGTATCGTCCGCCCGCTGGCAAATATCAGTCAGGCTGCTGCCGCTTTTGCCAGCGGTGACTATACCAGCCGTACCACCGCCACACAATCTGACGAAATTGGCCAGCTAGGCCGCACCTTCAACAGCATGGCGTCTGAGCTTGCTCAGATAGAGCAAAACCGACGCGAATTTTTGTCTGATGTCTCGCATGAATTAAAAACACCTGTTGCATCCATCCAGGCATTAGCTGAAGCTATGCTGGACGGATTGGTGAACACCAGCGAACAGCGCCAGCGTTACCTGTCAAGCATCGTTGGCGAAACTAAGCGCATTGGACGTTTAATCGGCGATTTGCTGGATTTGTCCCAGCTTGAAACCGGCGAACTGACAATTGTCCGCGAACGTGTGATGCTCCCGGAACTCATTGCCGGCCACACCGCCAAACTCACGCCTTTTTTAGAAGCAAAATCGCTAACCGTAAATATCATGATTCCTGACGCAGTTCCCCCGGTTATCGCTGATCCTGACCGCCTTGGTCAAGTGCTGGCCAATCTCCTGACCAACGCCATCCGCCATGCTGATCAGGGCTCGGCCATTATTATCGCCGCCCGCACTTTACCGCACCAAGTAGCATTAGACGTCACTAATAGCGGAATTGGTATTCCTCCAGAACATCTGCCCCACATCTGGGAAAGATTTTATCGGGTAGACAAGTCCCGCTCCCGTATTGACGGCGGTACCGGCTTAGGACTGGCTATTACCAAGAAACTGGTAGAAGCCATGGGCGGCAGCATCAGTGCCCGGAGCATACCCGGGGAGACGACTACCTTTACCGTTATTTTGCCTGCAGGTGAAGCCAATGCTGTTCAAAAACCAGTATAGCGCGTGTCCGCAGTTGTCATATTTTTGTCACATTTTTGTCATTTTTTTGTCATATCTTTTCGCTATGATTACCTCAACAGCTAAGAATGCTGACAGATCAATTTAATAAAAGTGGAGGGATATGCATGTTATCCAGACAAACCTGTAAGAAAACAATTGCGGCCGTCGCCGCCAGTGCCTTTATCTTGGTCGGGATTGCCGGTCCTTTGGCCGTTCAAGCCGCGCCGTTTGCCAATGACCGCCCGGCCCACCATGAGCGCCATCAGGTTAACCCCGAACAGGCGGCTAAACGCCTGGCGGCAGCCTTTGAATTAGATGAAGCGCTGGTACTAAAATATCAAAAAGAGGGTAAAAGCCTTAAAGACATCAGCCGGGCTGCCCTTTTAGCCAAGGCCAGCGGCAAATCTTTCGAATCAGTGCTTGCCCTCAAAACCGACAATAATACTTGGAAAGATGTTGCCAATACTTTAGGCGTTGATAAAGAAAAAGCTAAAGCTACCCGTCAGGAGTTAGCGTCTAAACACCTGGCGCAAAAACTTAACATCGCACAAAACGATATTCTAAACCTATTTCAACAAGGCTACCATCACCGCGACATAGCCATGGCCGGAATACTTGCTAATCACAGCAATAAATCGATCGAGCAAGTAATTGCCATGAAAAAGGTTAACAACACTTGGCGGGATGTTGCCCAGGAATTAGGGATAGACATGAAAGAATTAAAAAAAGAAATGAAAAATTTTAGACCAGCTGCCACAACGAAATAGACGACAAAAGGATGAGATGACCACGCATCTCATCCTTTATTATTTCCAGCCGTGATAACCTTAATAAGCCCTTCAATCAGGCCATATATATGCTCGGCTAAATCAACCGCCAATGCTCCGGTGCCGCAGCTAGGCGTCCAGATAATACTCATAACCGCTATATATTGTTCATAAAACTCAACCGCTCAATCATTCCAACCAGGTTCAAACCGGGCAAATACCGGGGCTTTTGGCAGCTCGAGCGTTAATATTCCCATCCTTATGAGTGGTTGAACATATTTATCATGCCAGTTTCTCTCATCATCATAGCCTACCTGCAGATAACTTGCAATAATAAAAAGCAGCTGGAACAACAGTTCCAGCCTTATTTTCAAGCGATTATTTTCTTCTCAGGGCATTATAGAGTTTTGCCAAAGTATTGGCGATAAAAACCACAAGACGGCAGACATGGCTGCCGTCTTTGTTATCATCGTTACGAGCGCGATTCAGCCAAACCAAAACTGTAAACAATCTTGGGCCCAGTACCACTATCAGAGCCAGGTTGGGCATTAACCGGCGGCACATCAACTGGCGGCAGGTCGTCATCCCTATTTGGGTCTTTTTCCGTTATCTTGCCCTGCGCTAATAGCTGCTCAAGTTCCTCGCCTTCAAGCGTTTCACGTTCAATAAGCGCGTTAGCAATCAAGTGCAACTTATCGATATTGGTTTTAAGAAGTTCTTCGGTTTTAGTGTATGCATCCTCAATAAGCCGACGGACTTCCTTATCAATCGAGTAGGCTACTTCTTCGCTGTAATTACGGTCACGGGCAATATCCCGCCCTAAAAAAACTTGTTCCTGGCGACGACCAAACGTAATTGGCCCCAGCACTTCACTCATGCCGTACTCGGTAATCATCTTACGGACCAAATCGGTGGCCCGTTCCAGGTCGTTTTGCGCGCCAGTGCTGATTTCGCCCAGTACGACAGCTTCAGCCACCCGCCCGCCAAGGAGTGTTTTCAGTTGCTCCAACAGTTCGGTCCTGGTAGCATAGTACCGGTCTTCTTTGGGCAGCATCAGCGTGTACCCGCCGGCCCGCCCGCGCGGAATAATCGAGACTTTATGCACCGGGTCGGTATGGGTAAGCATCATGCCGACCAGCGCGTGTCCGGCTTCATGGTAGGCAGTAAGCTTTTTCTCTTTATCGCTAATTACTTTGGACTTGCGTTCCGGCCCTGCTACCACCCTCTCGACAGCTTCTTCAAGTTCAGGCATTTCAATACGCCGCTTATTGCGACGGGCAGCTAACAGCGCCGCTTCATTAACCAAGTTGCTCAAATCGGCGCCGGTAAAGCCGGGAGTGCGCCGTGCCAGTACGTCAAGATTGACTTCTTTGGCAAGCGGTTTCCCTTTAGTGTGTACTTTAAGTATTTCCTGACGGCCTTTTACGTCCGGACGGTCCACTACGATCTGACGGTCAAAGCGACCGGGCCGTAAGAGTGCAGGGTCGAGAATATCAGGACGGTTGGTGGCTGCGATGATAATAATTCCTTCATTTACGCCAAAGCCATCCATTTCGACTAATAATTGGTTTAATGTCTGTTCACGCTCGTCATGACCGCCGCCAAGCCCTGCCCCCCGCTGGCGGCCAACAGCGTCAATTTCATCAATAAACACAATGCAGGGAGCGTTTTTTTTAGCTTGCTCAAACAAATCGCGCACCCTTGAAGCGCCAACGCCGACAAACATTTCAACAAAGTCGGAGCCGCTGATGCTAAAAAACGGCACGCCGGCCTCGCCGGCCACAGCACGTGCTAAAAGCGTTTTACCGGTACCCGGAGGTCCAAAGAGCAATACTCCTTTAGGAATACGCGCCCCCAAATCATTGAATTTCTTAGGATGCTTAAGAAACTCGACAACCTCTTCAAGTTCCTGTTTAGCCTCATCAGCTCCGGCCACATCGTTAAACGTAACCTTGGTTTTTTCTTCTCCATGCAGTTTGGCCCGCGATTTACCGAAGGACATTACCCGGTTACCACCACCCTGAGTCTGCTGCATGATAAAAAACCACACGCCGATTAACAAGAGCATCGGCAAGATGGATGAGAAAATCGTTGTCCACCAGGGTGGCTGTGGCGGCTGCTCCGCCTTGATATCTACACCCTTTTCCCTAAGCTCGTTAATGAGTGTCGGATCGTTTGGGGCAATAGTGGCAAACTCCTGACCGTCTTTTAGTTTACCGCGGATGGTATTGTCAACAATAGTTACCCGCTCGACCTTTTGTTCGTCAACCTGCTTCAGAAACTGGGTATAGCTGATTTCTTGCTTGGGTGTCGTCCGTGATGAATAATAGTCGATTATCGAGATGGCAATAATGATAATCAACAAGTAGAAACTGACATTCCGGAAAAACTTGTTCAACAAGTAGCCCTCCTCTCGCTGGACCACAAAAACGGCATTAGAGCCCGGTTACCATTTACATCGCACTATTATAGCATACTTAATAAAAATTGACAATTAAGGAAAACCATTTATCCCTGATAAGCTGCTGGTTTAAGCACACCAATAAGCGGCAAGTTCCGGTATTTTTCAGCAAAATCCAAACCGTACCCCACAACAAAGTAGTCAGGAATGGTAAAACCGTTATACGCAATCGGTACGTCAACTTTCCGGCGGTCAGGCTTATTAAGCAGTGTGCAAATTTTTATACTGGCCGGTTTACGCGACCATAAATTTTCCATAAGATAATTTAAAGTCAAGCCAGAGTCGATAATATCCTCAACAATAAGCACATGCTTATTTTCCACGTCTTCGTCAAGGTCTTTCAAAATCCTGACAACACCGCTTGATGTAGTCGAAGCACCATAGCTTGATACAGCCATGAAGTCGATAGCCACCGGCAGATTTATGGCCCGGGCCAGATCGGCCATAAAGATGACGGCTCCGCGTAAAACGCCGATCATCAATATCTCCTTGCCGGCATAGTCAGCAGTAATTGCCGCCCCTAACTCTTTAACCCGTGCTGCCAAGTCAGCTTCACTAAATAATATCTTCTCCAGGTCATCCATCATATTATTACTCATATTCAAAATTCCCCCTGTTTAATAGTTAATTTCAGAAATTTTTGCGTCTGCCCGGAAATCCGGCCATGTTCACTTTGCCGGTACCCGGCCACCCAGATGATATTATCCTGATCGGCAATAACCGGCACATTATCCCGCTCAGCCTCAGGCACTTTAGCATCAATTAAAAACTCTTTAAGCTTTTTACTGCCGCCCAGCCCCAACGGCCGAAACCGGTCGCCGGGCAACCGCGACCGCATAATAAGCGGCAGCTTTAGCCGCTCCAGATCAAATAGTGCCGTATCCCGCCCCTGTCGCTCAGGTAGCGAGGAAAATATCTCTGCCAGCACTACCACCCGGCCGTCCGCGTCTGCCGGTGTTACCCCCGGCACAGCCACTTCTACCGGCTGTAAGCGCTCCGGCCGCCGGAACAAGTCGTGAGGCGCCCCAGCCATCTCCAACTCAAACCCGGTATAGGTTTTCCGGGCAATAAGTCCGCCAGGCAATGTCAGCACCGCGCCTACTGTTCCTGATAATGCCATTGTAAGTAATTTTTCCACATGACTGAAGCTTATTCCTGTCAGCGAGCCACGCTTTTTCTCTATCGCCTGCCGGATTAATTCGCGTTGCACCGCAGCATGCAGTTCAGCCAGTTTTCCGCTATCAATACAGACGTTGCCGTCAGCAGCAATCGCTGATGTTCCCCACTGCTTGGCCGCTTCCCGACAAATATAATCATGCTCGTCCCCGGTCAGTTCCGCCAGCCGTAATAATGCCTCACGTATGGCCGGATTATAGTCTTGTTCCAGCGTTGGCAGCAGTTTTAACCGGATACGGTTCCTGAGATAATCGGTCTTAAAATTGGAGCTGTCCTGGCACGGAGTCAGATTGTGCCGGGCGCAATATGTCTCAATCTCCGGGCGGCTGACCGCAAGGAGCGGCCTGATTATACCTTCGCTCCTGGGTCGCATACCTTTAAGGCCGCTGCTGCCTGCTCCCCGCAGGAGGTTAATTAGAACAGTTTCCACCTGGTCATCACGGTGATGTCCGGTAGCAATGTGCGCTCCGCCCCACTGAGCGGCCACTTCGCGTAAATATCGGTACCTGAGCAACCGGGCAGCTTCTTGCGGCGACATTTTATTATCCGCAAGATAGGCCGGCACATCAATGTCCTTAACATGACACTCCAGTCCGAGACTTGCGGAAAATGCGGCAACAAAATCAGCTTCAGCGGCGGCTTCGGCTCTGAACATGTGGTTTACATGGGCTACCGCCAAACTAAAGTGACATTCTTCTTTCAACCTATTAAGCACATGCACAAGCACCAGCGAATCAGGCCCGCCCGAACAAGCCGCCACGATCCGGCTGCCAGGTACAAGCAGGCCATGTTTAACGGCCCAGTTTTTTACCTTGTCAAGCATACACTATCCCCGGCTCCCTACTTGATAGTCTGCGTTGGTGCGCGTCAGGCGATACAAAGTAGAACTTACAAAAATACCAAAAGCAATGGCGCCCCCGGTTAAAGCCGTCTGCATTCCCATAGCCACGCCGTCATTGAAATGGCTTTCAACCATGTAACGCATAGTAGTATACGCCTCCCGGCCCGGCACCAACGGAATGAAACCGGGAACAATAAAAATTGTCGCCGGCTTTTTCAAAAATCGGGCTAATAGTTCGGCTAACAAACCTACTGCCATACTGCCTAAAAAATTAGCCATAATCGTACTTATACCGCTTGATGCTACAGTAAACATAACAGTCCACCCCACTAATCCAATAGCGCTGACGTATAGCAACAGACTGCGGGGAATGCGGTAAAGCACGCCAACGGCAATACCCATAGCAAATACCGCTGCAAATTTAATAATTAACATCCTGTTCCTCGCATTTATGGCCTCTATCGAACCGCCAGAATGATAACAACCCCCATGGATATCGCCACAGACGTAAGCGCCGCTTCCAGACCGCGCGATAAGCCACTTAAAAGATCGCCGGCGATGACATCGCGAATTGCGTTGGTTATCGCCACCCCCGGCACTAAAGGTATAATACCGCCGACAACAATATTATCAGGCTTTACATCAGGCCACATATGGCTAAACAGCATTCCCACAAGCGCGGCTGTCATACCGCCAAAAAAATCAAAGGTAAACTTGACACCATGCAGGCGAGAAATTATATGAGCAATATACCGGACAATGAGCGCGGTGACAAAAGCCGCTAAACTCTCGAATACTCCGGCGTTTAAGAGCACAGCGGCCGCGCCGCCCACCACCCCTGACGCCAGCATGGAGGGAACAAGCGAAAAGCCGGTACGTTCCCGGGCGATCCTTTCCAGATGGCTGTAGGCACACTCATAGTCCATCCGCCTGTCGGCCAACCGCCGGGAAAGCTCATTTACCTTAGCAATGCGGTCAAGGTTGATCGTCCGGTCATGCACCCGCCGCATCCGTGTGCTCGTCCGTCCGGTACCGTCTGTGACAGTTACAAACACACCGGTAGGGATGACAAAACTCTCTACCTTGGTTGCACCGCAAGCCTGAGCGATATGAAACATAGTTTCTTCCACCCGGCTGGTTTCAGCCCCGTTTTTGAGCATAATCTCCCCGGCCAAAATAGTAATGTCTAATATCTGCTCTAACAGAATTGGCATATTTCCTCCCGTACCTGTCAATATTGTCAATTCGCGCCATGCACCGTAATTTCCTGCCATAAAACAGTCATTATAATAGTGTTTCCGGACACATAAAAAATAAACGGGGCTTATGCCCCGAAATGATGGATAGATAACCCCCCATCTGTAATACTGTCGCATAGTTATTGTACAATTTCCGGCCGCTCGGCCACCCTTGCCACCAATACGGCCATATCATCCCGCGCCGCTCCGCCTGATAGCTCGACCGCCTGCCTGAGAAGCCTGTCCGCAATGTCTTGAGGCCGCTCACTACCCAGGCGGCGCAGGAAATTGGCCACCCAGTTTTCCTTATCTGTGCCGCGCGCGGCGTCAATAACCCCATCACTTACCATAACAACGATATCTCCTGGAACAAGCATTCGCCTTATAGGCTCAATTTGTATATTTTCCAATATGCCCACAGGCGGCGTCGCTGAGTTGATGATTGAGACTTCCCGTACACGTTTGATATAACTTGGTGCCGAGCCAACTTTCAAAAATTCGGATTCACCGGTAAACGTGTCAATTACCGCCATATCAACTGTGGCAAACATATCACCCGGCATTTTTATCAGCAACAGGGAGTTGACTGTCTTAACGGCTGTATCAATATCAAACCCGGCTGCCAAAAGTTGTTGCAAAAACTTCACCGCTTGACTACTGCTCTCGGCCGCTGCCTCACCACTACCCATGCCATCGCTTAACATAAGTGCCATCCGGCCCCGGCCGACAGGCTGGGCAACACAGGTATCCCCCGATATTCCGCCTGCTTCTTTGGCTATTATCGCCACACCTGTTTCTACATGGTAGCGTTCGGACAACTGCATCGTCAATTTACAATTTTTATGCCGCACTTTATTGCCGCAATCAGCGTGCAGTGTCATTTTTTCCTGTAACAGGTTGGCAGTCAGCGGCAAAATCGTATTAATACATTCCCGTGTACCGCTGCACGGCAGCTTATGTGCTTCCACCGTAACCTTCCCCCGTTCGCTATATACACGTACGCCTGTCAACTGACAGTCCAGCATAGCGGCCCGCTCAGCCAATATTTCTCCCATTTCATCGTCAGTTTGCGGTATTTTTTTTAGTTCCTGCGCTAAATTTCCAATGATCACCCCGGTAGCTTTCATCTGTTCTCCAGCCATTTGACGGCACTCATTAAGCTTCTTATGCCAATACCAGTGTGCCTTATTGCTTTCGGCTACCTGGGCTATAAGGTCGATAAGCGCCTGACGGTTTACGCACAAGCCTTTAATTATGTCAGGCACAGTTCCCGCTTTTAATTTACCAGCCTCAGCCAAAGCCAGCATGTCAAGCATGGCCTGATAAGTCTGGTAGAAGTCCTGATCCCAGCATTCACTCCTTCTCACACATGGCCCGCATACCTTCTCCCCAATCGCTGACAACATCTGGGCCATCTGGCGTTCTTGAATCTGCTCATGATAAGCAGCTTGCTCTTTAGCGTTGCCTGAATTAAACATCCCGGCCAAATCACTAAAAATGCCGGCAATATGAGTAAGCTTGTCCACTGCCGCCTTTACCGCCTGCAGAGCGGCTTCGTCCTTGACAGGACCGTCCTGGCAGGCTTCATGCCATTGACTTAGCTTAGCGGCAGGCACCAGCATAAACGCTGCGCCTGCTGCTGACGCTTCCACCAGCACCAGTAAGAGTTGGTCCGGTTGTCCCATATATAAAACGGCAATGGCACTGCCTAATATGAAACCAAGCAATACGGCCGCCTTGCCTATTCCCTTAAATAGTCCTCCCAGCATCCCGGCCAGAGCATACATGGCGATGGCCGGTGCCGCATCACCATCACTTAACCCGATCACCAGCCCGGTAACTACACCTACTGCTGCGCCAAGCCCACAACCGCCTGTAAATGAAAGTGTCATAGCAATAAGCGAACCGGCTATATTCCGCAAACTATAGTCATATATTGTTAAGCTGCCCAGACCGGCAACAGCGGTGGCCAGCATAATTATTCCACAAATCAAGGCTTCAGCACCCGATTGGCGAACCTTATCACTATTTAGGAAGAGCGGCACCCCATGTTGAAAAATGAAAGTCAATACCATACATAACGTCGCCTCAAGCACTACCAGCAGCATACCGTATAGTGACGACTCCCGCCACGGCATAAGCACCATGCCGCTTAAAAATACACACGCAAACATAAACAGTGGAATTGCTTGAACCTTTTTCTCGTAGCGTGTCAGCTTGTCCGACAAACGCCAGTATAAGAGCATGGATAGCAAATATATTATTGCCTCTTGATAAAATCCTGCACTAAGCACACCGGCTAACACCCATATCCCGGCCGCAGCCGCCCGTTCCCGCGCCACTCCCGCAACGGCGGCAAAGAGAGCTAAACCGAACGGAGCTACTTCGCCTAAGAGTGCTACCCGCCCAATGAGTAGCGCCATGATATTGACCGGTAAATTCTGCTGATGAAATAGCATTTTGCCGACAATCATGACCCCGCCAAATAACTCCCGCCAGGAAAGCCCGGGCTTGTCCCCGTTCATAGTTTCTGCCGGCGGCCTACCAGGCGGTGCCTGGAGGATTTCTTCAGGCAGTGTAATAACAGATACTTTTGGCATGATTCCTCACCCCTGTAAATTGTGACTTATATCGTGACTAAAATTTTACAGAAGTTTCCAATAAAATGTTTGTCTGTTTAAGTCACGCTCGCGGCAAAAAAATCCGACACAGACCCAAGTGAAAATGCAAAAAACCACCTGACATGTTACTGCCAGGTGGTTCAAGTTACATCATAAAAGCCATATCATTCCAGTATTTGTCGAATATCTATAAAAAAAACTATGACTGTCTGTTATTCAGCCCGGCGAGCTGGACCACCCCGGCCGCCGCTACCACCACGCTTGGACTCGGTATTACGCTTCAAATCAGACAGGCGTTCATCACTGTCTTTTAAAAACTTACTCAGTTTATCTTCAAACGACATGCTGTTAACTCTATTGGAACGCCGAAAATCGTTGGCATGTTGCTTTCTTGGTGCGGGAGGTTGCAACTGCTTAATTGACAAGCCAATTTTGCCGCGATCATCTACAGATAAGACTTTAACTTTAACTTTGTCCTGCTCCTTCAAAAAATCCTTAACATCGCGGACGTATACGTCAGCAACCTCGGAGATGTGAATCAGGCCTACCTTTCCCCCCGGCAATTCGACAAACGCGCCGAAATTCGTTATGCCGGTCACAACTCCTTCTACAACACTGCCAACTTCAATGGACATACTAATCAAACTTCCTCCTTAATTTCTTTCGTACTTTTAAAATTAAAATCCCATTGGGGAACCCGCAATCCATATTATACTCTTGATGATGAAAATGTGTCAAGGAAAGACGCTTTACCTGGCAGGAATATACGGAACTTCACCGGGTTTTACCAGTCCCAGTTGTTCACGAGCTACTTTTTCAATATAGTCCACCGTGCTTAGTTTCTCCTTTTCAGCAATCAAGCTCTTATTTACCTCCAGGACCTCGTTCATCCTAGCATTGACATTGTCGGTTTCACGACGGATTCGATACATTTCGCCCTGCTGAGCAATAAAAACATAGCAGAAATATCCGGCCATTATTAAAATACACAGCTTAAACCAACTAAACCGTCTCAAATTCCTGCGTTTTTGCGCCATAAGACCTCACCATACTGCCTTGATGTTTTATGTATTCGCTGCCTAAGCGACAAATCCTCTTTCGATTTGGAAATTATATCAAATTTATCCGGCATTGAGGTTAGTTTTCGCTCGGGTACAACTATATAGTATCCAATAAAGATTTACAGGCGTGTTGTTAGTATAAGCGTAAGTCAAGCGCCAGCGGTGGAGCGTTACTAACAACACGCCCAGAAAAAAATCTTTATTGGATTTCATATAGGCAAAGTCGCTGGGTTGGCTCAGCTAAGCATCACAAATTTGTCTGATGCCGGTTTCGCCTTATAGTGGCGGCACTTCTTCCGGTGGTGGTGGTGGCGGCGGACGCCAGCGTCTATACCATGCTCTGCATTTCCTGTTCATATATTTAAAGGGCAGCAAGGATGTCCGAACAATTAATGTTACCGGTTTTATAAATGTGAATAAAAACACCAATTTAGCAAATCGCCATGCTCTGGCTGCCAGCCTCAAGAGCGTTATAAGCAGCTTGATAACATGGCGGCTAGCCAGACGGTAGTATGCGGCTACTCCGAGGAACATCGCAATAAAAACATAAAAACGCAATTCGCCCCAATTACCCAAAATTAATGCTAAAAACGCAACTCCGGCTGCAACCAGCCAATACACAAGATCGGTAACCGATGTTATCAGCCATGGCGGCCGGAAAAATCCCCGCAACACCCGGTACACGTCAAATAATACTCCTAACAGCATTGCGGTTGCGCCAATCAGCAAAAATGTGTTTACCTGCGTAGAAAATTCCACCCGCCCACCTCCTTATTTACAGCAATCCTACTCTTCAACGCCAACGAAACGATTTATGACGCCGATACAAGTACCTGCCAAGGATCATAATTGCCACCAAAGTTGCGGTCATGGTCCACTCCAGCATATACGCAAGTCTCAGCCAGCTTTCAGCCGCCATCCCGGTAGGCGGTCTGCGCCCGCTCACCTGATACCAATAGCTTACTACCCGTTCCACATATTCTGTCGTTTCGGCATAGGGCGGCACACCGCCGTACTTGTCAACAGCTCCCGGCCCGGCATTATACGAGGCAACTGCCAGTTCGGCGTGGCCACTGTACCGCTTGGCCAACTGGCTAAGATAAAATGTGCCGACGGCAATATTTAATTCAGGATTATAAAAGCAGTCACTGCCGCACTCCCCCTCATGCCGTCCACTGCATATTTTAGCCTGGCTGTTAACGAGCCGCCAAGTACCGGGCATAACCTGCATAAGCCCATAGGCCCCGGCTTTAGACAACGCCCGGGGCTGAAAAGAGCTTTCGGCTTTAATCACAGCAGCTACCAGTTCAGGACTAATACCATACGTTTTACCAGCCTGATTAATTAGGTCAGTATATGGCAGGCCGCTCACTTCCCGCCAATCGGCAATTCCTTCTGTAAAATCGGCGTAGATGGTACGGTGGCTGTAGTCAGCCAGATAGTGGGCAAGACTGTGCACCGCCACCTGGACCGCAAGGGCGGTAATGAAGAACAGCCACAGCGATAATGCCCGGGTGCGCACGTTACTTCAAAAACCGTTCCAGCAACCCTTTTTTCTGGCGTTGCCCATCTTCATAATTTATACCATGTACTGTTCCTTCGATAATAATGTTGCCTTGTTCCAAGTTTAGCTGCTTAATATTAAGGCCCTCCCCCCGGATGGTTAGTATGCCCTGTTCGGTTTCCATGACAATTTCCTTCTCGTCATAGCTTCCTAAATTAAGCACTCCGTCAACATTAAGTTCCTCCCGGTCAATCAGAGTAAACTGATGCCGCCACTTGGGCGTTTTGTTATCTATCGGCATAACTATTCCCTCCTGATCAATGCTATTTCAAGTTATGTATATGCGGAAAAAGAATGAGTTAGTACCGAAACCGCACCGCAATATATTTAAATCCTTATACAGGAATATGCTTTTTCCCCAGAAAAAAGCAGCCGGGCATCAGACCGGCATTACTTTTATTCGCGTCCATATTACACATACTATTAGCAACAAGTTGCCGCCATTCTGCCACAACCGGAGTGATTATAATGGAATCATTCAGCCAAGGATATACAGCATGGGAACACATCAGGTTTGTTGTAGTTCATATGATACAGATGGAACTTCTGGTGGTTTTATTAAGTACGGCATTGGCCGCCTGGTGGCTATCGACTGTGCTAAAAAAGCAAAACAACAGGGTAGGTGAACAACTTCTGTCCCGGAATATCGCTGCCGCTTACACATCAATGCTGTTGGCATCGTGGCTGGCCGGACGGGTTTTCAGATAAAGAGAAGACGATGTCACCTAATTATGTTCTCCGATATTTTGAATAGATACCCTAACGTCAACATATAAAGGGATGGTAGGAAATATATCATCCCACTGGTCTTGAATCCGGGCCCATGTTCTTGGCTCATAAGCTTTTAGGTATTTTTTGAAATACATTGTATCAATCCCCTCCCGTCGGGAAATGTTGAGTGAGTGTGAAATATTACGTTTAATTTCCTCAGCAACAAGCTCCTCAGCCTTTTCCATAAAGGCAGTATCATAGGAATTATGAAACTGCTGGCAGGTTACTTCACTAATGTTCCCTCTTATTGTAATGCTTAACGTAAAGTAGATATTGTCCCCCTCAACATGCGGGGTAAGGATAGTATTATACCGGAAGATTTCAAAACTTACCCCATGACCGGGATGCTCCGGGCAACTAAAAGAAATAATACCTGACTTAATATTTCCGCGGGCCAGGCGTACCCCCTTTATTGTATACTCATCCCAATAGCCGATAAATTTATCTTGTCTAAATACCGCCAAACCATTGAACTTAACCTGCTTATCTTTATATTCCAGCCGGGGCAGCAGCACGTCGCCACCATTGTCAAGCGTCTGGGAGGTAAAACCAAGGTCTGTCCTTACCGATCCGATATGCGGGTCTCTCGCGTAGTGCCTTGAGATGTTAGACAGAAACATCCCGCCCGTTTCCCCGGTAGGCGGTTGAAAATCCAAAACTTTCCGGGCTTCTCCGGGAACGATGTAGAGTCTTGTCCGCCAGCGCATTTCTGCATCCCGTCGCCAAAAATCTATTATCTGCCGCAGACTGTATTCCTTTACCACTGCGTCGCTAATTAAAATAGCCTGTATATGCTCAAAATAAAGCCCCTTGCTGGTTTGGCCCAGCATGTCTCTAATCATTTCATGTATGAACTGCCCGGTATTGGACACGACAAACGTCTTACCCTCACTTTTTGATTCCGCGGCCCTGCCGGCAGGTGTTAATTTCAGCACTTGCACACTTAAGCGCAACGGCTTGGTTCCCACCCCTTGCGTAAACGTCTCTAACTCACTGCCGCCAGTTTTTCCCTTTTCAGCCAAATCTATGGCAACGGCTATAACAAACCCCCGCTCCTGCAGTTCCCGCCGGTCCCAGCAGCCAGCCGTCAACAAACAACACACCAATAAGATACACCCGAGTAGCCCCCGACTGTTCACGCTGAAGTCACTCCTTGCCGGCGCTGTTTCCATTTGGCGACAAGATAAGTAGCAGGAATAACGCCAAAAGAAAATACCAGGCCAGGCCACTGGACATTACCAGCAAAAAATTCAAATACAGTAAGGTCATGCAGGCTGAGTCCCCCGAAAAAAAGGACAGGCAGAAATAATAGAACAAAAGGACGATGATCAATATAGCCGTGGATTTCGGCTGCAGCTTTGGCAATAATAAACAGGTTTACCGCGCAGGTAATAAACATTATGGGGATCCATGCCAAAAACAAATAGTTATCAAGCCGCTCGACAAAAGTTCCCGGCAGTTCCACCCCGCGTATTGCCACCAGAGTCGGGTACGGAGTGGCGTTAATGCCGTCTACCGTCTGGGTGCCGATGACCATAATTATTGTTATAACCATCAAAATGGTTTTCAAAGCAAAAGCGCTTCCTATCGTTTTTACAGGACTGGTATTGGCCCGGTAAACCCAGGGCAGAAAATACAGAATAGATTGATAGCCGAAATAGAAACTCTGGCTCTCTAATGAAGCGCGAAATATTGCCGCTAAATTAACAGGCCAAAAGGGATAGAGATTTATAAATTGAAAGTTAATAAAACCAAGCATTATCATTCCCATCAGCATGGGCAAAGCAGAAAAAAAAAGAATATGACTTACCCGTATCACTGTACCAACGTCCTGAACAGCGCAGTAAGCTGCAATACCAATCATGGTTAATGCAATAACCTCAGGCGGCGTTCTGTCAAACATAAAAAACACGATTTCCCTGGCAAACATCTGAATGCGTACAAAAAGTTCACCTAAAATTACTACTATAAACCACCACACTATAATCACAGCCGCCCGCCTTCCCCAGATCTGCTGCAAGTACCGAGAAAAGCTGTCACCGGGAAATAAATTTCCTAACTTAATCATAAGGTATGCCACGCCAAAATACAGAGCACCGCCAAGCACGGGAATCAGCCAAGCAAAATGCCCGGCTAACGATACAAGTACTTTAGGAGAAGAAACAACGGCAGCGCCTGCACCTGCTACGGCAATTACAATAGCAAGCTGCCAGGGAGACATTACATTTCTATTTTCGAGATTATCCAATATTCTCACCATGCCTATCCCGCTCCTGCACACCAAGCTCTTTTGGCCGCGCGCCAATATTCTGCTGGGGCAAGCGCAAAACCTGGTCTGTCCAGTCTTCCAATAATGTGATGTTGAACATGCCGCCGAGATAAGACTCGCCAAAACTCCGGAGAGCGCAAAGATGTACTGTAACTATCAATAATCCGATCATAACTCCGTATAACCCCAGGATTGAAGCCAAAATGAGCATTGGCACACGAAAAACCCGTAAAGCCATGCTGAAACTCCAGGACGGCAGTGTGTAGGAAGCAATAGCCGTACTGGCAACAACAACTACTAATAATGGGTTAATAAGCCCAGCCTCAACAACAGTATTGCCAATAATAAACCCGCCCACTACACTGGCAGCACCGGCAATTTTCTGCGGCAGTCGCGAGACAGCTTCCTGAAAAATCTCTAAAATCATTTCCATAGCCACTGCCTCCAGAAAAGAGGGAAATGGTGAGCGGGCCCGTAGTTCACCAACCGATATGGCCAAAGTTGTTGGCATAAGCCCCGGATGGAAAGATACTACCGCGACATAAACAGACGGCAGATAAATCGCAATAAAAGCCGATATATGGCGACTGAAGCGGACCAAGCTGGAAACTATCGTTGGCATAGTATAGTCTTCCGGACTCTGCATGATCATATTGTATGTACAAGGTGCCAGCATAGTAGCCGGCGTATTGTCGATGATAATGGCTACCCGTCCCTCGTAAATGGAAGCAACCACCTTGTCCGGCCGTTCGGTAGTCTGAACCTGCGGAAATGGCGTCCAAGGGTTGTCAACTATGTATTCTTCAATATTAAAAGAAGCCAGCACCCTGTCAATTTTGATACTCTTAAGACGCCGCTCCACTTCTTCTAATAAGCCTGGTTTAACCAAATTGGCCACATAAACCATAGCTACGGCAGTTTTGCTGCGCTCGCCAATTTTGATGATTCTAACCTTGACATTAGGATCCCGGGCCCGCCGCCTGATTAGGACAATATTATCGGATAAAGTCTCATTAAATGTATCATGCGGCCCTCTCATTACATCTTCAATGCCTTGTTCTACGCTGCGTTTTACATGCTTTACCGTCCCCACTACCAGGACTTCAGCCACATCGTCAATAAGAAGCAGCGCCTTCCCGGCCATAACTGATTCAATGGCTTCTGTCGCCTTGCTTACTACGGTAACGTCGGTAACACTCAATTTTTCATTAACAAGCGTACTAAGGTTCGCTATTGTTGCCTGGGTGCCTGAGGATTGCGTTGACGGCTCTGATGTAGCTGCCTTGATTACATTTTCACTGAGCACGTCAGTATCTGTCATACCGTCAAGATATACGAGCAGGGCCTGATTACCGTATAAGTTGAAGGAACGCATTTTAACATCGTCGCAGTCCCGGAAAACGGTCTCTAATAACCGTTTGTTTTCAGCTATACTATCTGTAAAAACAAACGGCTGACCTTCCGGTGCCGCAACCTGACGCAGGTCAGCCACAATTTCGGACATCTCCTCGCCTAAACGGGCACTCTCATTGATCAACTTCTGCAAATTATGCAGTTCTCCCCGCGCCCGTTCCAGCGAAGCCAGTGATAATTCATCGGAAAGTTTATGAATACCACTATGATCTTGACCTTTTTTTCTATCTCCCACCTGCATCCCCTTCCAGAATAGCTTCTTGGTACATTTTACGGTTTATCCATAGTTTTCCGCAAAATCTTTCCGGTATGCAATTCCAGGAGGAAAACCAACTGCCAGGCAAATGCCTGGCAGTTGGTTTTAGTTCCAGCGTTTTTCGACTTGAACGCCTTTAAAGTAGTGAGCGACAATTTCCTCCGGTTTCTTGCCGTCTTTGGCCATACGGTTGGCCCCCCACTGGGACATGCCCACACCATGGCCGTAACCTTTGCCGGCAAAAGTCACGTTTTCTTCACTTACTTCAATTTTATCTAACAGCATAGACTTAAGCTTAGTGCTGTCTAACGCCACCCGGAAGTCAGGCCCTGACACTTCAGTATCTTTATTAACCATCAGCACGGTAGCCCGACCGGAAGGACCTTTTTGCGCTATTTCCATACTGCTAATGTCACTGACCTTTTTGCCTATCTTGGCCAGAGCGGCTATGACATCTTCTTTAGGAAAAATAATTGTCCAGTTTTTAATGTCATCAGGTGCCAGGTCGTCAGGTGACTGTACCGACTGAATATACGGTGGCTCGGCTTCTTTATAGTTAAGCCCTTCCTTGGCTGTGGCTGTAATGCCGCCGGCAGACGCGTGAAACCAGCTTTTAATCGGTTTCCCCTGATATGTCATAATCATGCCGCGGGTCATTTGAACAGCTTTCCTAACATTATCGTTAATGTCCTTGGCATTGTAAGCCTG
This sequence comes from Sporomusaceae bacterium ACPt, assembly GCA_041428575.1. Taxonomy (GTDB): domain Bacteria; phylum Bacillota; class Negativicutes; order Sporomusales; family Sporomusaceae; genus Sporomusa_D; species Sporomusa_D carbonis. The sequence continues at coordinate 383,375 of CP155570.1, read as the reverse complement.
AAACTCTTTGATATCAGTCGAAGCTTGTGTGCCGCGTTCAGGAACGCCGCCCTTAGTTTCAATTGCTTCCACAGTAAATGTACGAGCAATGATCGCCTGGGCTGCCAACGCTTCAACCGGCCAGTCGTTCTTCATTTCCCCGGCCACTACGCCGGCAATATACTCTTCCATCTTCATGGTCTTCTTTTCGCCTGTCTCATGCATAAACACGGTAATGTCAGGTTCATTTTGCCGGACTGTCTGCTTAGGCGCTGCCGGCGCCTGGGGAGTTTCAGGTTTTTTCTGCGGCTGGCTACAGCCAGCCAGCGCCAGACACAAGCATAAAAGCAGTATCAGCGAAACAACATTTTTTTTGCTCATCCCTATATACACCTCACTAAAGATAATCTTTACTTATTATTATGGCAAATGCAAACCTGATACATACATTTCCAAAATTTTAACAAACTCCTAACAAATTGCCGCTACTTTCGAACTATAATATTTATATATGTATACATCTCACCCATCACTTACACTTACCCATGCACCACTAGGTTAGGGAGGAATAGCGTGTGACACTTAAGCTGCCTCAATGGTTATATAATATATATAGCGGTATTATAGCCTTTGATACCGTGAAACTTAATATCAACACCCTGGCTCTGTCTGGTACGCCGATACCGGCTGGACATGCTTACTCCCCGGCTGATTTACAACAGGAACTAGAAACAATTATCAAAGAGAAAAAAATTACCCCTGTTTATCAACCAATCGTTAATTTAAAAACAGGCGCTGTCATGGGTTATGAAGCGTTAAGCCGCGGCCCGGTTAATAGCCCGCTGCACTTTCCTAATAAACTATTTAGTGTTGCCATTGAAAACAACCTGTTACTCACACTAGAGCAAGTTTGCCGGGAAGCAGCACTTAGCAAGATAACTTCATTAGGACCTAATCAAAGGCTATTTCTCAACATGAACGCCGAAGTTGTCAAAGATCCCCATTTCCGGGGCGGACTTACCAAGGCATTTGTTATCCAGCGCGGCCTCAATCCCGCCCAAGTTACTTTTGAGATAACCGAACGTACAGCAATCACTGATTTTGACAGTTTCAGCAAATCACTCAACCATTACCGCCAGCAGGGTTATAGTATTGCCGTAGATGACGCCGGGGCCGGTTATTCCAGCCTCCAGGCCATTGCCGAGCTTAAACCCAACTATATAAAATTAGACCGGTCCATAGTACATGATGTTGATAAAGATCCACATAAGCAAGCCATGCTGGACGCCATGACCAAGCTGGCGGCTGCCATTCACAGCAAACTGATTGCCGAGGGGATTGAGAGCGCTGACGAATTGGCCGTGCTCATAAGCAAGGGTGTACATTACGGCCAAGGTTATTTACTGGCGCGGCCGGGGTTCCCGCCGCCTGAAATACCGCAGGAGGTACTTGAAATGATTGCCGAGTACAATTTCCAGGACGTTCAGGCTAAGTCCCGTTCCCGCAAGGGTCTGGGAGTCAGCATTGGTGAAATTATCCAACATGTCCCAACAGTAACACCCGCGACGGTTGTCAGTGCCGTCGAAGAAATCTTCACAACCCAGCAGGTAAACGGCATTGTCGTCGTTGATGATGACCAGCCTGTCGGGCTATTAATGAAAGATAAGTTATACTATCAATTAGGCACTAATTACGGGATATCACTTTACTACCGCCGGCCTGTCGACCGGGTTATGGACAGAAGTCCGCTAATCGTCAATGCCGAACTGCCGCTGGAAGCTGTGTCACAAATGGCTATGAGCCGCGAAGACTACCACATCTACGACTTAATTATTGTTGTCAGAGATGGTAAATTCTTAGGTGTAGTATCAATTATGTCACTGTTAAATAAAATTACCAACTTGCAAATCCGGCGGGCCCATAATTCTAATCCACTTACCGGTCTGCCAGGCAACTTGGTCATTGAAGACCGGCTGAAAGAACTCGTCGAGACTAAAGAACCTTTTGCCGTTATGTATCTTGACCTTGACAATTTTAAAGCGTACAATGATAAATATGGCTTTGAACGCGGGGACCGGGTACTGCGCCTGACTTCACAAGTTTTGAGCCGCAGTATTGGCAAGTCAGGTTCTACTGACGACTTTTTGGGGCATATCGGCGGCGATGACTTCATAATCATTACCCAGCCCAAATACGTTCAAGACATTTCCCAAAGTATTATTGATCTATTTGACCATGAAGTTAAAACCCAGTACCATCCGGACGACTTAGCCAAAGGATATATAGAAGTAAAAAACCGCCGGAGACAACTTGAACAGTTTCCGATAATCTCCATTTCCATTGCGGCCGTAACCAACGAATATCATACGTTTCACAATTATCTTGAGATAGCCGAAGTGGCAGCCGATCTTAAAAAATTGGCTAAACAACGCGCTGGGTCATGCGTTGTATGCGATCGCCGGAGCAATGCATCCCGGGTTAACAGCCAAATAGTTTAGAGACTAACGCGCCGCGCTGATATTGCACCTTATCAAGCAATTTCGCGGCGTTTTTCCATTATATATAGTATCCAATAAAGATGTACAGGCGTGTTGTTAGTATAAGCGTAAGTCAAGCGCCAGCGGTGGAGCGTTACTAACAACACGCCTAGAAAAAAATCTTTATTGGATTTCATATAGATTTAACGCCTTATTAACTTGGCGTTAACAGTCTCAAGCCTAAATCATGCTAAAATAAAAATGAGGTTAGTGACGAGGTGATAACTTTGTCGTCAAGAATTAAACCGGCAAAAATTATGCTGGTCTCAGCGTCTATTGGCGCCGGGCATACGCAAGCCGCCCAGGCAGTTAAAGCAGCTATCGAAAATCAAGGGCTGGCCACAGCCGAAGTGGTCGATTTTATGGCCGGTGAAAACTCTTATCTCAACACGCTGGTTAAAGAAACTTACCTCAAAATGATTGACATTTTCCCCGATATGTACGACCTTTTGTACCGCTGGTCGCAAATGCCGCGGCCAGGCAGCAAAGTACAAGGCCTCATGGCTATTGCCATGAAGCGGAGCATGCTCAGATTGATTAACGCTTACCGGCCGGACGCTATTATTTGTACTCACCCTTTCCCCTGTGGCGCGGCTGCCTATCTTAAGCGGACCCGCCGGATTAACCTGCCGTTGGCCGGCGTTATTACCGACTTTGCCGTGCACCGGCTTTGGTGCTATAACGAAACTGACTTATATTTTGTCGCCACCCCTGAACTGAAACAGGAGTTAGCTGCCCAAGGTATAGCGTCTGCCCGCATTCACGCCACCGGTATTCCGGTTGGTCCCAAATTTATCCTTCAACCGGATGTGGCAGCGCAAACGGCCTTCCGGGCCAGTTTGGGATTTACTAACAGCTATCCTATCGTACTTATAATGGGAGGCGGCCTCGGGCTTGGCGATCTAGAACAGGCAGTCCTGGCTATTGACACTCTGTGCCTGCCGCTCAATCTGGTGGTGGTAACCGGACGCAACGCAACACTCCGCCGCAGTCTTTTAGCCAAAGCCAAATCCCTTACCCACCACATCAAGGTACTTGGCTATACCCAGCATGTTCCCGAACTTATGGCTGCCGCCGATCTGTTAATAACCAAACCGGGCGCGCTCACCATTAGTGAAGCATTATCCAGGCACCTCCCCATAATCTTGTGTCAAGCCATTCCCGGGCAGGAAGAGGAAAATGCCGCATACCTAACGCGCAAAGGCGCTGCACTGCGTGCAGACAGTAACCATAGCTTAGCCAGCCTTGTCTATGAGTTATTAACCCATTCTGAGCGGCTCAACTATATGCGGGAGATGGCCGCCATGCTTGGTCGTCCGACCGCCGCCCCAACCATAGCAACCACTGTCTGGCAAGAACTGTTCAACGCTGAGGCGGCAGCCGGGCGCTAAATTGCCTTGTTAAGGGACTGTTCTTGCCTGACTTGATTGGGAGGAGAAACATGAAAGCCGAGTCATTGCCGACAGCATCCATAACAGTAACAGGCGCCAAATTGCTGCTTGCCACTGTTAGCCCCTTTCAAGGCTTGTTTGACCGCCCCAGTGTAACACATGAATTTTTAAACCAACAGGCAATCACTATTTTGCGTACCGACGGCGTAATTCACTGCGCTGATTTCTTTCAAAAATACCTTGCCGAACTTAATGCCGGTGTCTACTGGGCCGATAAGGGCTGGAAAAACGTCAGCCATTATTATGAACCAGGTACAGGCAAGGGGTTATGGCGGTTTGCCACCGCCCTTGACGATTTCTCTATCTACTATAACGCCGCGCTCACCAGTGCCCGGCAGCGGGATTTGGCCAAAGGCGCATTCTTTTTGGGCGCAGCCGCCCATTTAGTCCAGGACTTGTGTGTGCCGCACCACGCCCGGGCTAAACTGTTTTCCGGCCATAAGGAATATGAAAACTGGGTTAAAGACAACCACGCCTCGTTCGTTGCGCAAAATGAAGGTCTGTATCTGGCTGACACTAATCCTTACGCTCTGCTTGTAAGCAACGCGGCAGTAGCCGCCGACTATCTCGACTTGGTAACAGAAGAAAACCATACCCGCTTTCACGCCGTGACTGCTATCCTCCTCCCCCGGGCTCAACGCGCCACCGCCGGGTTATTTGAGCGCTTCTACACCATGGCCGCAATAAACAAAAAACCTAAGATTATCGTAGCTTAGTACCTACATAAAACTGAGCTGCCAGAATATGAAAAACTAAGGCATGTATCAGGTCCTTTGGGAGGCCAGGCACAAGCCTTAGTTTTTCGTTATCAAGGGAAGCTCTTACTTGCTCGTTTTTTGTAAATTAGTTTTCTCTAATTTTTCCATGTATAATACAGGCATTATAAAGCCAAATCGCGAATATACTATGAAATTGGCAAATTGGGACATACCATAGATAAGGAGGTCTTTTCTAATGTCCAACACGGAAGCTGAACTCAAATTGCGGTTGGCTGACCCTTCCTGTCTTGACCGCTTATTAACCTCCCCACTGCTTGGTGAATTGTCTGACCAGCCCCCGCGTAAGCAGACACTTGAAACTACTTATTATGATACCAGCGACCAGCGCTTGTTAAAATCACGTCTGTCTTACCGGTTGCGGCTGGCAGACGGCAAGTGGACAGCCACCGTCAAGGCTGATGGTTCAAGCAATGGCGGCTTGCACCAGCGGGCTGAATATAATATACCGGTAGATAGTCCAACGCCTGACATCGGTCAATTTATTGCCACCGATATTGGCGTGAGATTAGCCCAAGCTGTTGGCGACATGCTGTTAGCGCCGATATTTAGCACAAGATTTGAACGTCACATCCTGGATATTAAAACACCGGACGGCAGCAATATCGAGCTGGCGCTTGACAATGGCGCTATTATCGCCGGGGACAAACAGCAACACATTTTGGAACTTGAACTGGAATTAAAGGACGGCAACCCGCTGGCCCTAGTCTGGTTAGGCGCGGCATTAGCCCAGGAATTCCCGCTATTGCCTGAGCAAGATAGCAAGCTGTACCGGGCCATAGTACTGGCAGGCCTGGTTAACAATCTCAGCCGGAACAACCCCGCGCCTCCGCCGCTCCAAAAAACCAGTAGCGCCACCTCAGCCTATCTGGTACTCAGCCAAGTTATTATTTTTTATATTCATGAAGTAATCAGAACACAGCAACTCTTTTTATCCAATCCTGACGACATTGAAACACTTCATGATTTCAGAGTAACTCTGCGCAGGCTCCGCGTGCTCATTAGTTTCGCAAAACCGCTATTGCCGGCTGAAGGCTTTGCTGCTTGGCAAGACAAGCTTCGCCATATTGGCAGTCAACTCGGCGCGGTCCGCGATCTTGACGTGTTCAGCCTGGCCTGGAACCAACTCACTGACTATATGACCGAAATAGTACCTACCGCCAAACCGGTATTATCGACGCTCATTGCCGACAAACGCCAAGCCGCAAGAAACAAATTATATGCCACTGTTGCCGCCGGCCAATCAACCCCGGTGCTGCTTGGCCTATGGGCCTTCATTCAGGAATGGGCCGAAACGCGTGCTGACGATAATCTCCTGCCATTTGCCGATTTTGCTGAAAATCGCTTATCCGGATGGGTTAAAAAGTTTTTGAAAATGGGTAATAACATTAACCTTGCCGACATGAATGCCGTTCATAAACTAAGGATTGCCGGCAAAAGGATCAGGTATGCTCTTGACGCCCTGTCGCCTGCCCTGCCTGACAATACCCGCCTGCTTTCCAAGCGTCTCAAAGAACTGCAAAACCTATTAGGGCGAATTCACGACATCGCCTTTACCCCGGCGCTCATAAACGAACTTGTCAAGGCCTCAGCCAGCCGCCTTGCCCACCGTGATGCCGGCCTAATTATCGGCTGGCAGCTGGCGCAATCGTCAGACGCCGTAGCTGACTGGGGAAAAATATGGCCAAAAACGAAAAAGGCCGCCGCCAAATTTAAGCATACTGCCCCGTAGTTACTCAGACCGAAAATTAAGTCCTGAGATGGGAAATCTCAGGACTTAATTTTTAATGATCTGAACCAGCCAATTTGCGTTGAATGTATTTGCTGGGCAATGTAAACATCAAGTTGAAAATCAGTATTGTGATTATCAAGAGCGCGCCAATTCCATTGGCAATCTCTATCCGGTCAGGCACCAAGCCAACAGCCATTACGTACCACATGTGCACAGCCAACGTTTCTCCTGCCGCCAGTATGTCAAAATCAGGCAGATTACGGGATACTGTAGTACCGGCGGTAAATATCAAAATGGCTGTTTCCCCCAGCGCCCGGCCTGCTGTCAGGGTAATGCCGGTAATGATTCCAGGCAACGCATTAGGAAGGATAACCCGCCAAATAGTCTGCCATTTTGTGGCGCCAAGCGCCAAACTTGCTTCCCGGTAATAAGCAGGCACCGTCCTGACGGATTCTTCCGTCACCCGTACGAGCACCGGCAGGTTCAAAAGCATAAGCGTGAGCGAGCCGCCGATAATACTAAAGCCCACGCCGAGCATGTTGACAAAAATAATCATTCCGAACAAACCCAGCACAATGGAAGGAACAGTGGCCAGACTCTCAGTGCTCAGCCGGATCATATCTGTCAGCCGGTCATTGCCGGCATACTCGGCCAGATATATGCCGGCGCCGATGGCCACCGGAATGGAAAACAGCATAGACAGCACCAGAATATAGAAGGAATTAAAGAGCTGCGGACCAACACCGCCGCCGGCATAAATATCGCTCGGCATACCGGTAATGAATTTAAAAGTTAACACCGGCAGCCCTTTGTATAATATGTATCCTAAAAATATAACCAGTATGCCCAGGATTACAATTCCCGCCAGCCACATCAGCACGGTAGCGGCTTTATCTACACTACGCGACGATACCATTAGGCCAGCCTCCCCTTGGCAATCCGCCTGATTACCAGAATCATCAACAACGATATCATAAGAAGCACAAGAGCCATGAGAAATAGCGAATTGCCCCAAGCTGATCCAAAAGGTGTATTACCCATTTCCACAACGATTTCGCTGGGAAGCGTCGATGTCGGCATAAATAACGATTTAGCCAGTTGCGGTGTATTGCCAATAACCATTTGCACCGCCATAGTCTCACCAATCGCCCGGGCCATAGCCAGAATGATAGCAGTTAAAATACCGGGCAGCGCAGACGGCAACAGCACTCGTGATATCGTTTGCCAACGGGTAGCGCCCAAAGCCAATGATGCTTCTTCGAGAGTTTTGGGCACCGACCTGATGGCATCCTCCGAAATACTAATGATGGTCGGCAATATCATAATCGCCAGAATAATAGCGGCTGCAAACAGACCGAAACCGGTATTTACATGAAAATACTCGCGGATAAATGGCACTAATATGGTCAAACCGACGAAACCATAAACAATGGAGGGTATGGCAACATATAAATCTGTTGCCGGACGCATAATCTCCCGCAACCACTGTGGCGCAATTTTAGCCATAAAAATGGCTCCCGCCAAGCCAAGCGGCGCACCAAACAATACGGCCAGTACCGTAACGTAAACCGAACCCATAATAAAGCTAAATGCGCCATATCTGTCGTCAGTCGGGTCCCATCTAGCCGATGAAAAGAATTCAAGCGGGCTTACTTCCTTAAAAGTCATTAATCCTTGCTGGCCTACAAATACAATAATTGACAAAATTATCACAGTCATTAGAAAAGCGCTTGCAATAAATAAATAGCGCACATACCGGTCATACAACAACTTCAGTTGGTGTTCCCGGTCGCCGGCGGCAGTTACCATTAACAGTTCACATCCTGTCTAAAAAATAGTTTTTGTTCAATTATACGCCATTAGTGTGCCACCTTTTGTTAATGCAATGTTAAAGTTTTGTTAATTTTATTGAACTACCTTTGTATACACGAAGCATACAAGAAGCCTTGCACCGAATTGGCACAAGGCTTCTTGTTATTCAGTTATTCAATATTCAGTTGTTCTATCCAATGTCAATGATTCAATTGTTGGTCGGAAACTACTTTTTCATTTTAGTGATAGGAATAAAACCGCTTTTCTCAGCATAAGCCTCTTGGAATTCTTTGCTCATAACAAAATCGATGAAGGCTTTCACAGCACCGGTAGGTTCTCCCTTAGTATACATGTGCTCATAGGCAAAAACCGGATACTTGCCGTCAATAACATTTTCCGGACTAAACTTTACGCCATTATATGCCAGTGTTTTCACAGTATTGTCGGCATACGGGGCGTCAACATAACCGATAGCACCCGGAGTGCTGGCGATAGCAGCTCTCACAGCGCCGTTAGAATCCTGGATAACAGCGTTATCAGTAAATGCAGCGCCTTTTAAAACAATTTCGGCAATGGTAGCGCGGGAACCTGAAGATTTGGCGCGGTGAATAATGCTAATTTTTTGGTCTTTACCGCCAACTTCTTTCCAGTTGGTAATTTTGCCGGTAAAGATATCAATATATTGTTGCTGAGTCAGATTATCAACGGTTACATCAGGATTGGTTATGAAGACAAACGGAGCCACTGCAACTTGATGATCAACCAAACCTTTGTCTTTAAGTTCAGGAGTCAAAAAAACGTCAGAGTTGCCGATATTAACCGAACCGGCAGCAACTTGGTTCATGCCGGTGAAAGAGCCGCCACCGGCAATATTAACAGTCACTTTCGGGTTTTTCTTTTGAAACTCTTCCTGTGCCGGTTTTAAGAATGGTAACAATGCGGTCGAGCCGGATGCAGTTACTGTTCCGGATATTTCGGCCTGAGCTTTGGGAGCTTCTTTTTGGCCGCCACAGCCAGCTAGCAGGCTAACACCCATCATCATGGCCAGTGCGCCTGCTAAAAATTTTTTAGAAAACTTCATGGTTGTCATTGACCTCCTCGCGAGTTTGTACGCTTAATACGTTTTTATTGTAAATTATTTCGCACTATCGTGTGTTAAGGAAATGTTAAAGGAATGTTAAGAAAAACCAAGTAGCCTTTATGCTTTAGTTGGGGTATTATTTGTAATAGCATCAATAAAATTCATGTAGGGAGGAAAAGCTCCACCATGTTTGTCCGCAACCTCCGCAATCGATTGGTCATCTCGTTTCTGGCTCTCATTATCTTTACCCTGACTGCGCTTGGCGGCTATATACTTTGGTTTTTTTATCAGCACAATATTGCCAGTCTTACTGCGGCCATGCTCAGTCAGGGCAAAATCATTGAAGAACTTATCTACCGGGACATGTCCGGCCCTCTCCAGAAAGCCCAGATCGACGAAAAGATTAAAGAACTTGGCTCCCGTATTGACTTAAGGATAACTGTTATTGACGCCACCGGCGCCGTGATTGCCGACTCCCAGCAAAACCCCCAGCTTATGGAAAACCACCATGACCGTCCTGAAGTGATTGAAGCTCTTGCCGGACGAAATGGTTACTCGATCCGGACAAGCACAACGCAAGACCGATCACTGTTATATGTTTCCACCCCGGTTTTCTACCATGCCGAAATTATCGGGGTCGTCCGCGTGGCTATGCCGCTTGACCACGTAGACGCCGGTTATAATAGGATACTGTCGGCCATTTTGGCTGCCAGTTTATTAACCTCACTTGTCGCCGTAGCCTTCAGTCTGGCACTTGCTCACAAATATACCCGACCGCTTGAGGAAATTATTCATACCGCCAACGAGATTGCCGAAGGACATCTAAGCAAACGGGTATTTATCAAAACAGGCGACGAACTTGACATTCTGGCTCACGCGCTTAATAACCTGACATCCAGCCTGGAAGACAAGGTCAATGATACTATCGCCAAAACGCGACAGTTAGAGCTTATTTTACAAAACATGGGTGATGCCGTTATTCTCTTTGACCGCTACGGCAAAGTCACAACCGCCAATAAGATGGCAATGACCATCTTTGGCATAACAGAACAAATGATTGGTCAGCATAACATTCAGGTTATCGGTAATAGCCTGCTAGACCAGGCTATGCAGGAAACAATTTCGCAAAAAGGAGCCAGGTTCATTGACCTCAAAACCAATATTCACGGAAAAAAACGGGTATTTCAAGTGTTCCTGGCCCCTGTCACCAGCAGCGAAAATCAAATTACCGGCGTACTCAGCGTATTTCATGATATAACAACACTGCAGGAAATGCATGACCGTCAGGCCGATTTTGTTACCAATGCCTCGCATGAACTGGCTACCCCTCTTACCGCCATCAAAGGGTTTGCCGAAACACTGCTGGATGGAGCGCTTGAGCAGCCCCAACTAAGCCAAAAGTTTGTCCGGATTATTTACGATGAGGCCGACCGCATGCACCGGCTGGTGCAAGATCTCCTCAAACTGGCCCGGCTAACCGCCCATGAATACCGTGAACAAATAAAACTGGAACGGGTAAGCATCACGCCGGTACTGGAAGCGGCCAAACAAGATATGTTGCCCCGTTGGCAGCAAAAAAGTCACAATATTACGTTGGAGTGCAGTTCGGAACGGCTTGCCGCCCTGGCTCACCCTGACTGGCTTAAGCAAGTTGTTGTAAATTTGCTGGAAAACAGCATCAAGTATACCCCGGCAAACGGTAAAATACTGCTTAAATGCTGGCAGGAAGGCAACGAAATCAAGATTATAGTCAAAGACTCCGGCATTGGCATTCCCGCTAAAGACCTGCCCCTTATTTTTGACCGTTTTTACCGGGTTGACCGGGCACGGGCCCGTACAGCCGGCGGCACCGGTCTGGGCCTCGCCATCGCGAAATTTATTGTTGAGATGCTGGGTGGCCGCATTGAAGTTGAAAGCATGGTAGACGTAGGTACGACATTTACAATAACACTGCCTAGTGCGTAATTAGCAGTATAATCATCAAATCTAACCCAAAAGTAAAAAGCGGGACTGCTTACATGTGTTCACAATGACAACAGGTTGAATCTTCCGGTCATTGCGAGCGTAGCGTGGCAATCCCGCTTTTTCTTATCCTTTATTTTTTTCTCCGCCGCTGGCCGGTAACTAAATAAATGGTCCATTCAGCGATATTCGTGGCATGGTCGGCAATACGTTCAAGATAACGGGCAACAAAAATCAACTGGGTAGCCTGAGTAATCGTCCTGGGATCTTCCATCATATATGTCAAAAGTTCCCTGAATACCTGGTGGTAGATGTTATCAACCTCGTCATCACTGAGGCACACTTGTTCAGCAAGCGAAATATCAAGAGTAATGTAAGCTTCCAGTGAATCTTTAAGCATTTTTTGCGCCATTTGGGCCATGCGGGGAATGTCAACCAGCGGTTTAATAAGCGGCTGATTGACCATACTCAAAGTTATTTTAGCGATATCATACGCATGATCGCCCATACGTTCCAAATCGGTGGTAATCTTAAGACCAGTGCCGATGATCCGGAGATCGCGGGCCAAAGGCTGCTGTCTGGCGATTAGCAGCATACATTTATCTTCTATTTCAATTTCCATTTGGTCAACTTGATCGTCAAATTCAATGACCTTGCGCGCCAAATCCACGTCTTGCTTAGCCAGTGAGGTGACAGCCTCTTCAATCGCGCCCGCTACCGCATTGCCCATGTCTAACAGACTCTTGCGCAATTGTTCCAGTTCCTGGTCATAATTATGCCTTACTGTCATTTAGAATTTCCTCCTAAGATTAACCGAAGCGGCCGGTAATGTAGTCTTCGGTCCGTTTATCCTGCGGTCGGGTAAAGATGGTATCGGTTTTGTCATGCTCCACTAACTCACCGTTCAGGAAAAAACCGGTATAGTCAGATACCCGGGCAGCCTGCTGCATGTTGTGTGTAACCATAACAATAGTATATTTTGATTTAAGTTCTGTTACCAATTCTTCAATCTTCATGGTCGATATGGGGTCAAGGGCCGAACACGGTTCATCCATTAACAGCACTTCCGGCTCTACCGCTAAGAGCCGGGCAATACATAGCCGCTGCTGTTGTCCGCCGGACAACCCCATTGCTGACGAATGCAAGCGATCTTTGACTTCATCCCAGAGCGCTGAACCAGTCAGGCTCCGCTCAACAATCCCGTCCAGCATGGCTCTATTTGTCAAACCGTGTATCCTGGGCCCGTAAGCAATATTATCGTATATGGACATAGGAAAAGGGTTAGGCCGCTGAAAAACCATGCCTACCCGTTTTCTTAGCATAACGGTATCAACCTTCGGGTGGTATATATTTTCCCCATCCAGTAAAACTTCACCCTCGATTTTTACGTTGTCAATCAAGTCATTCATGCGGTTCAAGGTCTTTAAAAAAGTAGATTTACCGCACCCTGACGGGCCAATAAGCGCCAGTACGCTATTTTCCACAATATCAATTGAAATTTTCTTCAGGGCCAGGACATCTCCATAATATAGCTTGAGTTTATTTACCTGGATTTTATAGTACATAAGCTTGGTTTAGCCTCCCGTAGTTTCTCATTTGCACTATAACATAAAAACGCTTGCCGCAATGTTAACATCTTGTTAATTTTTTTAACCACACCAATGGGCGTTTCTGATAGCAAAAAAAAGACATATTTTACTATGCCTTATTCTCTCCCGATCTATAAGTCGCGGAAACGGTAGCCGACACCGCGTACTGTTTCAATAGCTTCAGCAACATCATTTTCTTGCGCCAGCTTAACCCTTAAATGGCGCACATGCACGTCGACTGTACGAGTATCGCCGAAATATTCATAGCCCCACACTTTTTCGAGCAGTTGTTCGCGGGTGAATACTTTACCCATGTTAGTTACAAACAGCTTGAGCATTTCATATTCTTTGGGTGTAAGTTCCAGCTTTACTGAACCCAAATAGGCTTCGTACCGGCTAAAATTAAGTTTAAGTTTGCCAATTGACAATTCACCGCCCATCGAACTGTCTTTTTGACTGCGTCTCAAGACGGCTTTGATGCGGGCCAGAAGCTCACGTGGACTGAACGGTTTTGTCAGGTAGTCATCGGCCCCGAGTTCCAGGCCAATGACTTTGTCAATTTCTTCGTTCTTAGCGGTCAACATAATGATCGGAATGGCGGTCGTTTCCCGGGAATTTTTTATAATCCGGCATACTTCAAGACCATCAATACCTGGAAGCATCAGATCCAAGACAATAAGATCAGGCCGGTCGGCTTTGGCGATGTTTATCGCCGTCTGACCATCACCTGCCTCAAGAACTTTGTAACTCTCCTTCTCCAGGTTAAACTTTATTAGTTCGCGAATGTTTAGTTCATCATCGACTATTAAAATTTTGCCTGTCATGAAAGATTCTCTCCTCACTAAGCTTTCAGCTACCTTGGTATTTCGATCAATTAACAGTGTCCAGATGTACACATACAATTGATCTTCTATTAAACAAAAACCAGGTTAGGAACCTGGTTTAAGGCTTGTCTACTGTATAATTAAGCATTTACGGCGTCTTTCAGGCCTTTGCCTGCTTTGAATACCGGATTTTTGGAAGCCGGAATGGTAATTTCCTTGCCGGTTTGCGGGTTGCGCCCTTTACGCTCCTCACGGGTTTTAACTTCGAAAGTTCCAAACCCGATGATTTGGACTTTATCATTTTGGGCTAAAGCTTCTTCAATAGCGGTAAATACAGCATTAATAGCCTTTTCAGCATCTTTCTGGGTCATGTCAGCCTTTTGGGCGACTGCTTTGACAAGGTCAGTTTTATTCACAATCTTGCCTCCTCTAACGTAAATCATTACGAATAGCTTTATTCGCTACGTAATTTTTTATTCCTGCTGATATAAAAAAAAATGGTAAAAAAACTGAATTTATGGGTATTTTTTTATCATTCTCCGGCCTTTGCTTCATCCCACAAAGCATCAAGACCGGCTAAGTCCATTTCTCCCCATGTACGGCCCTGCTCTTTTAGTTTGGTCTCTATGTAATTAAACCGCCGCTTAAATTTGTTATTGGTGGTATTAAGTGCTGTCTCGGGATCAATACCCATAAACCGGGCCAAATTGACAACAGCGAACAATACATCGCCCAGTTCGCTTTCGGTTTCCCGCCCGTTTTCCGCTCCGGGCTTAGCCGCCGCGGCTTTTAGTTCAGCCAGTTCTTCTGCCACCTTGTCCCACACCGGACCAATATCCTGCCAGTCAAAGCCAACCTTGGCCGCTTTGGCCTGCAGTTTATAAGCGGTCATCAGACTAGGCAACCCGATAGGAATACCGTCTAGCGCCCCTGTCCGTTCACCGGCTTTCTCCCGCTTTTTAATCTGATCCCAATTCATAATAACTTCAGCAGCGTTCCGCACTGTTATGTCGCCAAACACATGGGGATGGCGGCGCACCATTTTTTCGGTGACGGTATCAATAACCTCCTGCATGGTGAAGACACCGCTTTCTTCTGCGATACGGGCATGAAACACAATCTGCAATAGCAGATCACCAAGTTCTTCGCATAGTTTAGCACCGTCGGCAAGTTCAATGGCCTCAAGCACCTCATATACTTCTTCAATGATATAGCGCCGCAGACTAAGATGTGTCTGCTCGATATCCCAAATACAACCCCCTGGTGACCTTAACCTGGCCATGACATCAACCACCGGATCGAAGGAAAACGTCTTGCTCCGCGCTGGGCGCGGCGGCACATACACACTGGTAAGGTGATCGATCACCGGCAGCCGGTCAAGCTCATAGAGCGGCACATGGGCAATCTGTTCTTCAGGCAATCCGAGGTTACGGACAACGGCAACCAGGTATTCGTCTCCGTAGTACTCCATAAGGGCCAGTTTGGCGTCTGACGCTACCTGGCGGCTGTACACCTGGGTAATAACCAGGCCGGTCTCAAGATCTGGCGGCAATTTAGGCAAATCACCGGCATCAATAATCGTTATGCCGTTGATGGGATCAACACCCAACCGTACATACAACACTTCAAGAAAACTCATGGCCGGTACAATAGTAAGGCTTAGACCGGCTTCCACAGCCTGTGTCCTGATTAGCTCGACGGTTTTTTCAGCCACCAGCGGACTGCCTGGTACAGCATAAACAATACTTTCCCCCGTACACGCCCTGTTAATAACTTCACTGGCTATTTTCTGATAAAGACAGTCAAAATCGGCAGCCTGCTCATACAGATAGTCAAAACTGGCAAACTGAATGCCCCGCTCCTTAAGAATGGCTACACAGGGATGTTTGGCAGTACGTAATAAAAGTTTATCCGCCCCGGATAACAATTCCCAAGTTTCCAGCGTTATATGGCTGAAGTTGCCGGGGCCAAGCCCAACGATAGTTATTGACATATATTATCGCCTCAATAATTTTAATTTAGTCAAGACTGCGGCCAGCTTGCCGCCCACGCGGGGCAGTTGCTCAATATCACGGGCTTCAACACCGCCCACTAAGAGAAGAACAATGCCAAAAATTGCGCCGCCGGCCAGAATTGACCCCAGGGTAGCAACAGTATTATGCAGCGTCCGCATCATAATGGCATCATAGGCCAACAGCACAACAGCGCCCATGACAGCTGACGCCGCAGCAGCCTTAAAAGTATCCTTCACATCCAGGGTAAACCCGACATACCGGTATACGAAAAACATATTTAGCAGCGCCGCCACACCAAAATCGGTGACAGTAGCCCACGCCGCCCCCCTGATACCAAGTTCAGGCATGCCGGTGAGCACCCAGCTCATAATGATTTTCACCACAGCGGAAATAGCCATGTTGACAACAGGGATGGCCGTATGCCCTAAACCCTGTAATACCCCTGTTGTCACCTGATGAATACCCAGGAGAACGATGCCGACCGCCAATATGGCAATCGATACGCCGGCATTAGGGGTGCCATATAACATGACTGAAATAGGGGTAGCCAATAGCCACATGCCGACAAAGCTGGGGATTGTAATAAGGTTGGAGATGCGCATGGCAGTCGCTGTACGCTGATAGATTCGCTGCTTATTGCCGAGAGTATAGGCTTCAGATACGGCCGGGACCAGGCTTGCAGCCAGCGAAGCTGTCAGAATTGTGGCCAGGTTGACCAGCGGCACAGCCATACCGGTAAGATAGCCGAACAGTTCGGTAGCCTGTTCTACCGTATGTCCCGCTACTTCCAGCCGTGCCGGCACAATTAAGAGGTCAATATTAGACACTACCGGCAGCATAATGTTGGCAAGTGACACCGGCAATGCCAATTTTACAATTCGGCCAATAATGCTAACACTTGACTCCTTGGCGGCCGGGGGCTGGGTGTCCATCCGGTGCTGAAAACCCGGCTTGTGCCGCCAGTAGTAGTATAAAAGCACCAGCAGGCCGGCGGCAGCACCCGGCCCAGCGCCAAAGCTGGCGCCGGCAGCGGCAAACTCAAGACCCCGCGGCAACAACAGATAAGCAAAGGCAATCATGGTAATAACCCTAAACAGCTGTTCAAAAATTTGCGAAACTGCTGTTGGCGTCATCATCTGCAGGCCCTGGAAGTAGCCACGGTAACTTGACAGTACAGTAACGAAGAAGATAGCCGGGGCTAAGGCAGCAATAGCATAATACGCCCGGTGATCGCGGACATAGTGGTGCTCAACCAGCCAGCCGGCGCCATAATACAACAGAAAAGTAAACGCCAGACCCGTGGCCGCCAGCACACCAAGGGAAATGCGGAAGACGCGGTTGGCGCCACGGTAGTCGTTCAAAGCCAGCTTTTCGGCAACAATAATGGAAATAGCCACCGGAATGCCGGCCGAGGAAACGCTTAACGCCAACAGGTAAATAGGATAAGCCATCTGATACAGGCCCACCCCTTCGCCCCCTAAGAGACGGGACAACAAAATACGGTTGACCGAGCCGATAATTTTTACAACTATGCCGGCCACCGTCAAAATAAGCGCACCTTTTAAAAATGTATCTTTACTCAACCGAGTCATTCCTCTCCAAAATTTGGCCCAGATGGCCACTTTTACTATTATAACAAAATCCGCCTGTCAATAAAACACTAATTACCAGAACGTCATAAGTCCATTATACAATAATATAAAAGTAGCGAACTTAACAGTAATTGTTATTGTCCGCTACTTGCACCATTCAAAAAAGCAATGTAGATATTATTGAGCCATTTGTTTTGCTAAAAATCCTGCTGCTGTTTCAGCCAGCTTGACTTCCATATCAGCCATTTGGACGCCAGGTTCTTTAGAGCAAATAATTACGGCGCCAATAGCATCACCTTCAACAATAATCGGAGCAATTACTTCCGAAGTGAATTTGCATGTTTCTTCGTCTTCGCATTGGGCAGCGCAACCTTTACAATGTTTGTATTCGCCGGGATTGCTAATCAGCACGGCTTTGCGCTCTTCCATTACCTTTTCCACAGCTGGGCCGAGGGGTTTGTTCAAAAACTCTTTCTTGGAAGCGCCGGCGACAGCTACTACGTTGTCACGGTCGGCAATTAAAATAATGTGGCCAACGGCTTCATACAGTGAATCGGCATATTCTTTGGCAAAGTCCCCCAGTTCACCCACCGGAGAGTATTTTTTGAGTATTACCTCACCTTCGCGGTCAACATATATCTCTAGTGGATCACCTTCACGGATTCTGAGAGTTCGTCTGATTTCTTTGGGTATTACAACTCGGCCTAAATCATCAATTCTGCGTACAATTCCGGTTGCCTTCACCAATATCCCCCTTTCTGCTGCTTTAGCCAAATCTAATTAAAATTGAAACCAATAAACGGGCAAAATCGGAGACTCACTTACATAGTGGAACAAAATCAGGTATTTACTTAGCAAATATCCTAATCATTCATTGATAGTAGTATATATCCAGGTGGCGTGTTTTATTCATTTTTCTGGCTGACAGCTATTTGATTGAGACCTGATCAGCATTCGCCAGCGCCGGCGAATTGCTTATCCCAGCTAATATTGAAAACAGTTTAATCAAAACATCGGTCAGTGGCATATTAAGCCGGGAAGTAGCCAGCCGCATTGTTTCCGGCGGTCCTGGAATAAAAGAAAGCTTGCCTGGGAAAGCGGCTTTGGCATTCATCAAACCACCTTCAGCTACATTGGGTAAATCACCAAAAGCGATTTCGATCCGGCTGCCCCGCTCGGCAATAGAGCGGACGCCCAGTTGCCGGGCCAGGTTTTTAATCCGAGCAACAGCTAAAAGGTTGGTTACCGGCAGGGGAGGATCGCCAAACCGGTCAATGAGTTCGTCAATAAGTTCAGTAAGATGTTCTTCCTTACGGACAGCGGCGATACGTTGATATATCTCAATCTTATGCATGGCATCACTGATATAGTCGCCAGGAATGTACGCATCAATATTAAGCTCAATCGCCGGTTCAGGCGGCAATTCCACGGGTTTGCCTGTTTTAAGTTCTTCGACCGCTTCATCCAATAGGCGGCAGTACATCTCAAAGCCAACACTAACAATATGACCGTGCTGTTCACGCCCCAACAAATTGCCGGCTCCTCTAATTTCCAGGTCGCGCATAGCAATTTTGAAGCCTGAGCCAAGTTCGGCAAATTCCTTGATGGCCTGCAAACGTTTTTCAGCCACTTCACTGAGCACTTTGTCCCGGCGGTAGGTAAAGTAAGCATAGGCCATCCGGTGGGAACGCCCCACCCGGCCACGCATCTGATATAGTTGGGACAACCCAAAATGGTCGGCGTCATACACAATGATGGTGTTAGCATTGGGAACATCAAGGCCGTTTTCAATAATACTGGTACAAATAAGCACATCATCCCGGCCCTCGTAAAAATCTACCATGACTTGCTCTAAAAGTTCTTCCGGCATTTGGCCATGCCCTGTCTTAATACTGGCGTCAGGCAAAATTTCAGTCAAGCGCTGCCGTACTTTGTCAATGGTCTGCACCCGGTTATACACAAAGTATACCTGTCCGCCACGTTTTAATTCCCGGACAATAGCTTCCCTAATGATATCTTCATTATATTCGACAACATAACTTTGCACCGGAAAACGGTCTTCAGGCGGCGTTTCGATAATACTCATGTCACGGACCCCAACCAGCGACATATGAAGCGTTCGTGG
Organism: Sporomusaceae bacterium ACPt; assembly: GCA_041428575.1. Taxonomy (GTDB): domain Bacteria; phylum Bacillota; class Negativicutes; order Sporomusales; family Sporomusaceae; genus Sporomusa_D; species Sporomusa_D carbonis. The sequence continues at coordinate 363,900 of CP155570.1, read as the reverse complement.
TATGGGGGTGGCACTCAAGGTGAGTACGTCCAGATTAGCCCGCCATCTTTTCATTTTTTCCTTTTGGGCGACGCCAAACCGCTGTTCTTCGTCAACAATTAAGAGCCCCAGGTCTTTAAATACTACATCAGACTGGAGGATTCGGTGGGTGCCAATAAGCACGTCAACTTGACCAAGGGCCAGCTTTTGCAGTGTCGCTTTTTGCTCTCTGGCGCTCTTAAACCGGCTAACAACGTCGACTACCGGGCCAAATCCGGCAAAGCGGGAGCTAAACGTCTGATAATGCTGTTGGGCCAAGACAGTAGTAGGCACAAGCACTGCCACCTGTTTGCCGTTCATAACGGCTTTAAACGCCGCGCGAATGGCCACTTCTGTTTTGCCGAAACCCACATCACCACAAAGCAATCGGTCCATTGGCCGTGGTTGTTCCATATCCCGCTTAACTTCGGCAATAGCCTGAAGTTGGTCAGGCGTCTCTTCATAAGGAAAGGCGTCTTCAAATTCGCGCTGCCAGGGCGTATCAGGCCCGAAAGCATAACCAACCTGCAGTTGGCGCTGGGCGTAAAGTTCGATAAGGTCTTTGGCCATATCGGCCACTGCAGCTTTGGCCTTGCTCTTGGCTTTGAGCCAGTCGCTGCCCCCCATTTTACTGAGACGCGGTACTTCACCCTCAGCTCCGATATATTTCTGCAGCAGCCCTACCTGGTCAGTAGGAACATACAGCTTGTCATCACCGGCATAGCGGATATTAAAATAATCTTTATGAACACCGCCCACTTCCAGCGTCTCAACCCCGACGTATTTGCCAATCCCGTGATTGACATGGACGACATAGTCGCCGATATTGATGTCGCGAAAGTATGTAATCTGCTGGTCTTTACCGACACGTGGCCGTCGTTTCTTTTTTTGCCGTCCAAAGATATCAAATTCGGTTAGCACAGCCACCCTGGCCTGCGGCAATTCAAATCCGCCGGAAAGAGCACCGGTTGATACGACTACCGTCCCGGGAGTAAGAGGTATGCGCCCTTCCGGAGCTATAACCGCCGTTATCTCTTCTTCGGCCAAACTTTGCTGAATATTTACCGCCTTGTCGTGGCTCGGCATAAATAATACGATATTGTACTTTTTGTCCTGCCAACTTTTGATCTCAGCAATGAGCATATCAATCTGGCGGTGAAAGGGCGCAATCCCTTTGGCAGTAATACTGATAATTTCAGAAGGTGTAGTATTAGGAATTTTCTGCAAAAGCAGGGACAAATAAATTATATTATATGCCTGGCAAGCAGCCGTCAGTTCGGTCCACCCCAGTACCCGGCGTTTGATATCCGGATTTTCTTTAACAAGTTTGGTCATCTGCTCCCTGACCCGTGCCGGTTCATCCAATACAATAACCGAGCCTGCCGGCAGATAGGATACAAACACGGCCGGTTTGCCGCTATGCTCGGGTTCGGTGAGCGGCATAATATCCGCCAGTTCCACCTCATGTACTGACCGTTGGCTGGCTGGATCAAATTCACGTACCGAATCAATTTCGTCGCCAAAGAGCTCCAACCGGAGCGGCAAGCTCCGGTTAACGGCGAAAATATCAACAATTCCTCCACGCACGCTAAACTGTCCGGCACTATCAACCTGGTCAACACGTTCATAACCAAACGCTACCAACGATTCAATCAGTTCCTCACGGTTTACAGTTCCGCTGGCACTTAAGGAAATGCGGCTGTTCAAAAATTCCTGTTTAGGCAATACTTTTTGCATGGCGGCTTCTGCCGTTGCCAAAATAATCACTTTTTCGCCCCGCGCCATGCGGCTCAAAACATCCATACGCTTTGCCGCCAATTCAACACTCTTGGCAGCGGCGGCAAAGGTAACAATATCAATAGCCGGCAGTTCAACTACCTCAACTGCCGGTAGCAGTGACGCAAAATCATTTCTTAGCATCTCGACTGAATGATGACTGGACGTAACAATAACTGTTGGTCGCGGCGCCGCCTGAAAGGCTGCAGCCATAAGCACGCTTTTTTGCGCACCGGTTACACCGTAAATCAAACTTTGCGTTTTGTCGGCCGAAAATGCCATCTGCGCCGCACGTAATTGCTTATCTTCATTTAAGGCGGTAAACAACGTCAACATCATTTTCTCTCCCATAGCATACCTCTAAAAATGAGACTCGTAAAATGCCAGCCTCTGTCTGTAGTACCAAAAGGGCTTTAGCCTAGGCGCTAAAGCCCTTTACATTTATGTTTAAGAGTATATCGCGACTCAATGAATATATCCTTGACTAATCGTAGGCCTTCCTAGTGCAATATTGTCGTCAAGGCCCATCGAAGTTATGCAAAAATCACACAGTGATTTGACATATATAGCATTTTGAGCGATATCAGTCTTAATTATATCTTGACGCTCCTGGGCAGTCAAGCAATCAAACCCAAACTTGGCTTCATCTACATGATCTACTTCTAATGTATCGATGTGATTGCCGCAATATTCGCAAGTATAGTAAATTTTCACTAGTATCCCTCTTTCGTAGTTTAATTATTTGGCAGCTTACCGGCCAGCAGTCTGACAACCGCAACATTATAAGCCAAATGCAGTATGACACCGGCGGTCAATCCAAGCCCTACGCTACCGGTTAAGGTCAGTATGATGGCAGTAGCCGCGCCAAACAGGCTGTGTCCGAAAATGCTTAGCAGTCCGGCAGCCGGCCGCTCACTGTCCTGATACCAGTCATAAGCAGCTTCAATAATCCCAAATACCGCATGCACTATGATAATGTCAACCCCCAGATAATAAGCAAACAGCGTCTTAGAAGCTTCCTCCGCTATTGGACCTAAACTGATAATTGTTACCGGCCCAATATACCGTATAAATGCCTGATTAAGAAGAAAGCTAAGACCAGCCATTAAGGCGGCAATTATGTAGGCCATGAATTTGTTACCCCGGACTTTTTACGCTCATAATCCACTCATAAAATATAAGAAAATATAAGATAAGTTACTTAACTTGCTGCCACTCCAGGCAGAAGAGCTGTCGATCTTATTATTTCCCAAATAGAGTTACTGCTATACCGCGCAGCATTTAACGGCAATCTTTGCTTCACAAACCAATATACAACAGGAAAAATACTTTTCCGCAGCGAATAAATTTATGATTAACTTTAGAATCAATTTTTTGGGAGGGATAGTCTTGCAGAAATTTTACAAACAATTATGGCGACTCATAGCACTGGCATTGGCCGTTTTCTGGTGCTTGCCGGCTATTGGCCTGGCTGCTGCCAAAAAAGATGCTGTTCAACCTGCGCCGGTCAAAGTGACCGTGCTGGCTACCGCCGGTATTAACGGCCGCATCATCAACTGGGACTATGAACTGACCAAAACCACCGATTTTGGTCTTGTTCAAATTTCCAGCCTGGTAAAAAAAGAGCGCCAGGCCAATCCATACACCATCTTAGTGGATGAGGGCAACATGCTGTCAGGTTCGGCGCTTACCAGCTATTTTGCCACACAACCGTCCAAACTCCCCAATCCTATGATTATCATGTATAACTACCTTGATTATGACGCCATAGTTCCTGGCGATGGTGAATTTGCTTACGGGCCCGGCTACTTGTCCAAGGCGCTTACCGCCGCCAAGTTTCCGGCACTGGCTGCTAACGCTTATTCCGGCAGCAGTCTTTGGTCTGCCGTTAAACCATATATAATCAAGGAATTCGAAGTAGGAAAAGACAAAAAGAAGGAAAAAATCCGTATTGGCATTATTGGTGCAGCCACCGTAAACCCCGCCAACAGCCCTCAGAATTATGCCGGAATCGAATTTAAAGACCAAAAAACGGCCATTGATGCTGCTGTAAAACACATCGCCGGTAAAGTTGATGCAATAATTATTGTGACAAATAACGGTCTGGAAATTAATGGCGTAATGGCCGCCGCTCCCGGAAAGTTCGGCAGCAGTCTGAGCAAAACCGAACTTACCTTTGAAAAGGTAGGTAAGAAATGGCAGCTTAAACAAACCGCAACTACCAGTTTATACACTGTAGTTGCGCCAGCTGACCGGGCAATGGCCGATGTTGCCTGGCCGTACCATGATGCTACTTTGCAACATTTGCAAGCTGAAAAGAAAGCAAGTAATAGGGAAAAAGGAAAAGAATAAAAATAGACAGCTCAAGGATTAATCCCTGGGCTGTCATTTTTTACATTATCAGAAAGTATAACCACTTTCTGATAATAAGTAAGAACGACTAAGGCTTCTGCCGGCGTCCTGAGGGACTTGGCACAAGCCAAGTCTTTTCTTATGGCAATAATCCCATTGGGTCTACCGGCTGGCCGTCTTTCTGCACTTCGAAATGCAGGTGTGGTCCGGTCGAGTTGCCGGTATTGCCCATGGAAGCAATTCGCTGGCCGGCCCGGACATATTGTCCCCGCTCAACAAAATAGTCGCTAAGATGGCCATACAGACTGACATAACCACCACCATGGTCAATCATTACAGTATAGCCGTAACCGCCCCGCCACCCGGCCCAGATAACCCGGCCGGCACGGGCGGCCATAACATAAGTACCAATATCATTCGCAATGTCAATACCGGCGTGCAGCCGTCCCCACCGCCAGCCAAACGGCGAAGAAATCTCGCCTCTGGTCGGCCAAATAAATCGGCTGACGCTCGACCGCGCTACTGCTGTATTAGCTCTGGCCCAGCGGGCCCCTGGAATAAACAGCTTTTCGCCAACAGCAACATCATCACTATTTTTGTCGTTAGCTGCTTTTATTGTTTCTACCTGTACGCCATATGCATGAGCAATATCCCATAAGGTATCACCTGTGTCAACCTGATAAATTACACCTTTCCTCGGCAAGATAACTAATTCATCGCCAGGGTGAATAAGTTCACTGACACCAGGGTTGGCTGCCATGAGAGTCTCAATGTCGATGCCATAATGCTGAGCTATGTCAATCAGAGTATCGCCAGCGACAACAATATGCTTTCTGATAGCTTCCCGGCTGGGTTCCGGCGCAGTTGACGGCGCTTCTACAACTTGTTTACCGGCTGCAGGCGGCATGGTTACAGATTCCGGCGGTGTCTTAGGCCCGACCGGAATGGCCCAGGCCCCGGCCAGAAGCGCTATTCCCCCTACGTAGGCCCATTGCTTGGCCTTGATTTTCGGCAGATTCAACTATATCACCTCGCTTACTTAGGCATATCTTGGCTAACAATTCACTATATCCCATTATTAGCATAAGCGACAGGCCTTCAAAATATGCATAACTTGGATTATTTTACTGAAAACTTACATATATGAAATCCAATAAAGATTTTTTCTAGGCGTGTTGTTAGTAACGCTCCACCGCTGGCGCTTGACTTACGCTTATACTAACAACACGCCTGTACATCTTTATTGGATACTATATAGGTTGTGCCATTTTTCCTAAAAACAAGCAAGCAGGGATGGCGTTTCCCTGCTTGTGCTAAAAATACGCTATACTCTTTTTATGGGCATGGGTTTTTTATCAAACTTGTGAATGGCGTCAACAAACCGAACGGTACCGGTAGAGGCCCGCATAACGATCGAGTGCGTGCGGGCACCGCCGCCAAAATAACGGACACCGTTTAAAAGGTCACCTTGGGTTATAGCGGTGGCGGCAAAGATTACTTCATCACCTTTTACCAAATCGTCTAACGTAAATACTTTATTGATATCAGTTATCCCCATAGCCTTGGCCCGTTCAATGTCAGAGTCATTTTCCGGCCATAGTTTTCCCTGCATGTCACCGCCCAGACACTTAATGGCAGCGGCAGCCAGTACGCCTTCGGGAGCGCCGCCAATACCGAGCAGCATATGTACTCCTGTACCCTCAATGGCAGCATTGATAGCCGGAGATACGTCGCCATCCGAAATCAATTTGATCCTGGCGCCGGCATCACGCGCTTCTTTGACAATGGCAGCGTGCCGTGGACGGTCAAGGATTACAACGGTAAGATCTTCAACTTTGCGGTCAAGTGCAGCTGCTACCGCTTTGAGATTCTCCTTAACAGGCGCATTGATGTCAATTTTACCGGCTGCGCACGGTCCGACGGCAATTTTATCCATATACATGTCAGGCGCGTGGAGCAGACATCCACGTGGGGCTATAGCCAAGACGGCAATTGAACCCGGCAGGCCTTTGGCCACCAGATTAGTACCTTCAAGCGGGTCTACGGCAATATCGACTTCCCGCCCGCCATGACCGACTTCTTCACCAATATAGAGCATGGGAGCCTCATCCATTTCGCCTTCCCCGATAACCACCCGGCCGCTGATACTTACCGTATCAAATGCGGCCCGCATAGCATCTACCGCTGCCTGGTCGGCGGCAATTTTATCACCCCGGCCCATCCAGCGCCCGCAAGCAACGGCTGCGGCTTCAGTCACCCGTACAAACTCCAACGCTAATTCACGTTCCATAGTATTACATCTCCTTACAAATCTATATAGGAAAAAATAAACCGGGCGCCCCGCCCGGCCACATACAGCAACTGCTACATATTGGCTTTTTGCCAATCTTCCAGAAACCGCTTTATTCCAGCGTCTGTCAATGGATGATTTAAGAGTGATAATAAAACTTTAGCCGGTACAGTAGCTATATGAGCTCCAGCAAGCGCCGCTTGGGTAACATGCATAGGATGACGAATGCTGGCCGCAATTATTTCGGTATCAATGCCATGGATGGCAAAAATATCAGCAGTATCTTTAATAAGGTCAATGCCGTCCTGGCTAATATCGTCAAGGCGACCAACAAACGGACTGACAAACGCGGCCCCCGCCCGGGCAGCCAAAAGGGCCTGGTTGGCCGAAAAAATTAAGGTAACATTAGTCTTAATACCTTCGGCGGCCAGTGCGCTCACCGCCTTTAACCCATCAACAGTTACCGGAACTTTAATTACCACATTGTCGCCCAACTTGGCCAGGTCCCGCGCTTCAGGCAACATTTCCTCAAACTTGGTGCTGATAACTTCAGCGCTTACCGGTCCCGGTGTCATCCCGGCAATCTCTTTGATTACAGCTTTAATATCCTGCTTTTCCTTAGCAATAAGCGATGGATTGGTAGTTACGCCAGCCACAACACCCATTGGTACAATTTCTCTGATCTCAGCAACATTAGCTGTATCAAGAAAAAATTTCATTATAAACTCACTCGCCTTTTCTCCAATGTTCTCAATATCTTATTAACATTATTTACGGTTGGTACGCCGCAAAGGAGCCAGTTCAATAATACCCATGGCCGACAGTTGAGCCAAGTCATGTTCGTCTCTAGCGGGGATTACCAACCGTCCATCACATTGGCTACAGGACAGTTCTATGGCGTCCCCAAGCACATCGGCGGCAATATCGGTACTGCCACAACAGCAGTATACCCCGCCTTGCTCGGCAATATCATGAATTTTATTTAAGATTTCCAATAATACCTGGGAATTTTCTATTCCTTGGCCCCCAGTTTGTTCATCCATTTCGCTGGCTAGGCTGGCTACTGCCTGATTATGTTTAGCAATAGTTTCAGCAATGGCCTCAGGACTACCGACAAAGCCAAGTTCCAGATTAGCCTGATTGCAGTATATTTTGCTTGCTCTAGGCTGCCGGAACAGCTTGCTGTCAAGGAAAATTAAATGGTTTGTTTCACATACTACACAGGGAATATCTAAAAGATATTGTCGCCGCCCTGCACAGGCAATAGCGCCTTGTATCTGACCGCAACTGCAGACAAGTTGGCGCCGTGAATTATTTATGGCAAACCGGGAGACATTATGCAGTTCAATTTTGCCACACCGCGAACAATACAGCGCTAATGTGGAAACAGCGCTAATGGCCAATTGCTATCCCCCCCTTGCCATATACTTCGCCGCCGCCGAAAAAAATCCTGCCTACTGTCTGACTACTTGGCAGCATCAGGTAAAAAAATGGAATAAAACAACTAACCCAGGGCCTGTAGCCCCGGGCATAAAGCTAGCTCTTAGCCGATCAACAACTGGCGTGAATCATCAAAACTGCTACCAATGTTTTCTTCAATAATCCGGCACAAAGCCATAATATCAAAAGGTTTTGTAATATAGTCGCGCATGCCTGCTTCCCGAGCCTCATTAACCATATCAAGCTCGCCGTATGCGGTCATCATAATTACCTGATCGCCCTGTCCCTGACGCTTAAGCTCCTTTAATGCCTCAATTCCGTCCATACCCGGCATTTTCATATCCATCAATATCACATTAGGTTTGACATCATGCGCAACCTGTATACCTTCATAGCCGTTGGCGGCAGTGATAACACGATAGCCTTCGTCCTGGAGAACCTCCGTAAGCAATCTCCTGATTCCCGGCTGGTCGTCAATAACCAGAATAGTTGCTTGGGATCTGCCCATTATGTGCACCTTACTTTCTCCAATAGGATTAGTGACGAGACTTAATTATTTTCCTGATATAACCATATTCGCAATAAAATGCAAATATCCTTCTATTTTTTGGAAAAAAATAGAAATTTTTTATTTTTTTTCTGAAAAGACATGAAACATTTTTAAACCCTTACGATTTGTGCTAAAATTTGTAATGAAAAATAACAATTGTCGAGGTAAATTAATGTTACATGTAATAAATAGTGTACATAAGATTTTGCAACACCTGCACAACCGAAAAGCAGCGCTGATATTTACCGGCGTACTGGCGGCATACCTGGCTCCATTTGTCATTCTGCGGCAAAACGCGCATTTTACTATCAACGATAATCTGGACTGGATTACTGCCTGGATCGTGCTGGCTAACAGCGGCAAGACATTTACACTGACCGGGACTGTCGGACAAATGCTGGGCGAAGTGCCGCGCAGTTGTTTACCAAGCGGGTTTAATATTATTACCTGGCTGTACCTCATTTTGCCGCCGTTCCGCGCTTATCTTGTCAATCTACTACTCGTACACAGTACCGCATTCATCGGTATGTATTTACTGCTTAAATATTATGTCATCAACAATAAACGCCAGTCCTGGCTGGCCTGGGCGGGTGCAGCCTCGTTTGCCACCATCCCCTTCTATACAGTTTATGGCTTGTCAATCGCGGGACAGCCCTTACTATTCTATGCTATGCTCAATGCCTATTATGAAAGAAAAATGGCCGTAAATATATTTATCATTATTGTTTTTGCTCTTTATTCGTCGCTGCCGTTAGTTGGGGTATTCATCCTGGCTATGCTTGGTTTAGCCGCTATCTATGATTACTGCAGGCACCGCATAAGGCGTCCCAAGCTCTGGGGGACCATAGCCCTCTTAGCAGGCTCGTATGCCGTAACCGAAATATGGCTCATCTACAATACTTTTTTTTCTTCAGGTTTTGTATCCAGCCGCGAAGAAATAAATAGAATCCTGCTTGGCCAATCCCGCAACTGGGAAGGCGTTAAAGAGCTCATCGCCGATAATTTCATAAACGGCCAATACCACGCTGTCAGCCTGCACAAATATATTCTTTTTGTCGCCGTACCACTGGCGCTTATCTCAGGCTGGCGCCAGCGACGCGAAGTGAAGATCATACTGCTGCTGTTATCGCTGGCCTTCGGCATCTCAGCATTTTATGGCTTCCGCTATTCTGAGTTTTTTATGTCAGCAGTAGCTGACATCAGTTTTTTTAATACGTTTCAAATCCAACGCTTCCATTGGTTACACCCGGTCATATGGTATACAATTTTTGCTTTGTGCCTGGCTGTCATCGCCAATATTCGCTATATCGGCCGTTTGGTGGCAGCACTCTTAATCATACTGCAGCTGGGTTACCTATTTGGCAACAATATTGAATACAGTCTGGTAATAAAAAAACAAACAGGAATTTCAGTTATGGAAAATGCCTGGCTGTATGAAGACATAAGCTATGGAGAGTTTTTTGCCGACAGCCTGCTCAAAAAAGTAGCTGACTACATAGGCCGGCCCCAACAGGAATACCGGGTAGCCAGTATCGGCATATATCCTGCCATTACCCAATACAATGGCTTCTATACGTTAGACGGACGGCTTAATATTTATCCGCTTGAATATAAGCACGCCTTCCGGCAGATTATGGCCAAAGAGCTGGAAAAAAATCCTTTTTGGCAAAAATACTTTGACGATTGGGGCATAACCTGCTATATCTTTCCGGCTGAACTTGAGTACTATCAAGTAAGAAAGTCTTATAAACTTAAACTTAATAATATGCAGCTCGATATTCAGGCGTTTAAAAACTTAGGCGGCGAATATATTTTATCCGCCGCCGAAATAACAAACTACAAAGAAAATGGCCTTGAATTTTTACAATTGTTTACCGAGGATTGGTCGCCATGGGAAATTTACCTGTATCAAGTCGCCAAACATTAAATCTGAAATGGCAAGTGCATGAGAGCTGAACCGACATAAACAGCAACTGCTACAGCGATACCGATAAGCGCCAACACGGGTGCAAGCAATACGAGCACTGCCTTGGCGCTTGACAGATGATGAGCGCCGCAAATGGCAGCAACATTTAATGAGAATGTCCAGACTACAACAATCAGACCAATGAGCCCGAAAGCCATCCCCTGCACGCCGACAGGCAGCAAGGAAGCAATAACCCACAGCGGCATTACCGCTACCCGCGGCAGGTGGGAAAAACCCAAAGCGGCAAATAGTCCCAGAGCTGTTCCCTGCCCGCCTGCCAGCTCGGCAATAAAGTTAAGAACTGCTGCACCCACTACCCAAAGAACCAAGCTGCCCGCAAAATGAATAGCAAATAACAGACCAAATGCCGATGTGCCGATAGCGCCTTTGACACCGGCAAATACCGCCCATACCGGGACAAGCATACCTATAGTAAACATGGTAAGAGCTTGACCGGTTAATTTCTTTTCAGCAATATACTGCATCGCCTGTTTAGGCTTAAATAATACGTCATAGATTGTTTCCAGAAAACTTCCCATTACTCCCCCCCCTTACCAACTCCGGGGTACGGCCACAGGATTGGCCGAAAGCATTTCGCGGAGGCGCTTGATTATGGCCTCGTCTGAAACTATCTTATCCTGAGCACCCAAAAGCACTTCTAACGGATTACGTTTACCGTATTCAACAATTTCCGGCTTGCCTTTGATGCCGACCATTGCCGCCGCGCCGTCAATAGCGTCATACATATTGCCAAGCTCGTCGACCAGCCCCAGTTCTTTGGCCTGGCGCCCGGTATAGATCCGGCCGTCGGCCAATTGGCGCACTTTGGCCGGATCAAGATGCCGGCCTTGAGCCACAATCTCGATAAACTGATTATACATATCATCAACCATACCCTGAATTATGTCCCGTTCTTCCGGTGAAAGCTGGCGTTCCGGTGATAAAATATCTTTATGCGGCCCGCTTTTAATTTTTTCTTGGCGCACACCAATTTTTTTGTATAGTTCTTCCCAATTGGAATAAGGCATATATACGCCAATGCTGCCGGTGATTGTTGAAGGATTGGCATATATTTTGTCCGTGCAGGCCGCCAACCAGTATCCGCCCGAAGCCGCCATATCGGCCATAGATGTAATCACCGGCTTGCCGGTAGCCCGGAGCTTATTAAGCTCCTCGCCGACTTCCTGCGAGGCGGGAACGGTCCCCCCCGGACTGTTGATCCTGAGCACTACAGCTTTGACTGACGCGTCATCACGGGCAGAATGAAGCTGCCGGATAAGAGCGTCGGCGCCGCCCCCTTCAGTAAACAAGCCAACCTGGCCACGACCGCCGACAATCATGCCGTCAACATAAATTACGGCGATTTTGTCGCCGGTAGCCAGTTTCTTTTGCTTAAAAACCGGACCGATAAACAGTGCGGCAATCATGGATATGCCGATAATACACGCCAAAACGAGGACAACTGATTTTTTGAACACGGGCACACCTCCTTATACTCTAGACTGGTTCAAAATGGTCGGATAAGCGTTTTCAACCAGCCTCTAAAAGAAAACTGTTGGAGATGTCCAACAGTTTAGCCCATTATAGCTTGCCCTTTTTATACACCAGTGATGCTTTAACAAAGTCTCTGAACAGCGGATGCGGTTTGGTCGGACGCGACTTAAATTCAGGATGGAATTGGGTGCCGACAAACCAGGGATGATTTTTAAGTTCGACGATCTCCACCAACCGTCCGTTAGGCAGCGTTCCGCCGATTATGAGTCCGGCAGATGACAATTGTTCGCGATAAGCGTTGTTGAATTCAAAGCGGTGGCGATGACGTTCATAAATAATTTCATCCTGATAGGCTTTATAGGTAAGAGTATTTTCCATAACTTTACAGGGATAGACTCCCAGGCGCATGGTGCCGCCTTTTTCTTCAACCGCCACCTGTTCAGGCATTAAGTCAATAACAGGATGAGGAGTGGCCGGATTAAACTCTGAACTATTAGCCTCGGTCAGACCGCACACATTACGGGCAAACTCAATAACTGCCGTCTGCATGCCCAAACACAGACCGAAAAAGGGTACTCTGTTCTCGCGAGCATAGCGGATGGCTTTAAGCTTGCCTTCCACCCCCCGGTCGCCAAAACCGCCCGGCACCAGGATGCCGTCAACATCGCCCAGGAAAGCTTCCAGGTCCGCCTGTTCCTCTTCAATATCTTCGGCATTAATCCATTTTATTTCAATAGTAGCGTCATTGGCGATGCCGGCGTGGCGGAGAGCTTCGGACACGCTCATGTAAGCGTCTTGCAGCGCCACATATTTACCGACAATAGCAATACGCACACTGTCAGAGGGGTGTAAGATTTTTTCCACCATTTGCCGCCACTCAGTCATGTCCGGGCCGGCATCGGCAATGTTTAGCTTTTCCAGGACAATCCGGTCCAGTCCTTCATTTTCTAACATAAGCGGAACTTGATAAATGCTGGCAGCAGTTTTATTCTGAATAACCGCATTAACATCAATATCGCAGAACAATGCCAGCTTTTCTTTCATCTCCGGTGATATTTCATGCTCGGTGCGACAAACAATAATATCGGGGTGAATACCGATACTTCTTAATTCTTTTACGCTGTGCTGAGTGGGCTTGGTTTTAAGTTCGCCGGCAGCCGCAATGTAAGGAACAAGCGTAACATGAATATAGAGTACGCCGCTTTTGCCTACTTCTTTTTTTACCTGGCGGATAGCCTCAAGAAAAGGTAAACTCTCAATGTCACCCACTGTACCGCCGATTTCGGTAATGACTATATCGGCGTTATCTTCTTTACCTACCCGGTAAATTCGTTCTTTGATCTCATTAGTGATATGCGGAATTACCTGCACGGTACTACCCAAATAATCGCCTTTGCGCTCCTTGCTGATCACTGACCAATATATTTTTCCGGCTGTGACATTTGAACTTTTGCTCAAGTTAATATCAATAAACCGTTCATAATGGCCAAGGTCAAGGTCGGTCTCGCCGCCATCCTCAGTGACGAATACTTCGCCGTGCTGATACGGGCTCATCGTGCCCGGGTCAAAGTTTATGTACGGATCGAACTTCTGGATCGTTACCTTGAGACCGCGGCTTTTTAAGAGACGCCCCAATGACGCAGCCGTGATACCCTTGCCAAGTGAAGACACCACGCCGCCGGTAACAAAAATATATTTAGCCATTGAAATATCCTCCTACTAACTTCCCACAATTAGCTAAGACTAATTATGCCAACTATTTTATATTTTTATGTCAGTTGGTGTCAAGCTCTTCTTCATCCTCTTCGATTTCAGGATCGCCTTCAATTAAATCGACTGGTTCTTCAGGCATATCACCTGAATCCTCGCTGTCAAAGTCCTGCTGAATGGCGGCTAAAAGCTTTTCCCGCCTGAGATTATCCTGGCGGGCAGCCGCTGTTTCCTCTACCTCGCGAAAATTAATACGCTGCGGTGACCATTCGGTGAGTCCCCACATATTTTTACCAGTATGGACAAACCGACTGTCCAGATTAATCTGCGTGTGAATTTCGGCTATCATGTAAGCGGGCGGACGAACTGTACCGCCTTTGGCGGCAACAACTCTGTCAATTAATTCCCGGTAATATAATGGATGACCTGCTGTTTTTAAAATCTGATAGGCCAGATTGACCTCATCAATGCCATTTTTTGATATATTGTTTGCCATAATTTCAACCTCCGCACTCTACAGTCCGCTTTTATATTCAACATGCAGAGGCAAACTCCTCCTACATTTTTTCCGGAGCAGCAACGCCAAGAATATTAAGCGCCTGCCGGATCGTCGACCTTACTGCCGTTACCAGCGCCAGCCGGGCACTCTGAAGCCCGGCATCTACACCAATAATCCGGCACTGATTATAAAAGGTATGGAACATGCCGGCCAATTCATGCGCATAGCGGGCGATGCGGTGGGGAGCGCGCTCGCGGGCGGCGCTGGCCACTTCGTCGGGAAACTCAGCCATTTTTTTGATTAAGTCGACTTCAGCCTGTTCAGCCAATACGGCTAAATTTACCTCATCCCAGACACTAGGTATCATTATACCCGCCTCCAGCGCCTGACGGAAAATGCTGGATATCCGGGCATGGGCGTATTGGATATAGTACACCGGGTTATCATTCGAACTGGATTTAGCTAAATCAAGATCAAAATCAAGCTGACTGTCGGTCGAACGCATAATGAAGAAAAACCGTGCCGCGTCCCGGCCAACTTCTTCAATAAGTTCACTCAGCGTGACACCTTGGCCTGTCCGCTTAGACATTTTCACCAGTTCACCGTTTTGATACAGACTGACCATCTGCAGAATAAGCACTTCCAGATTATCAGGATTGTATCCCATGGCCGCAATGGCTGCTTTAACCCGGCTGATGTACCCGTGATGATCAGCCCCCCAGATATTGATTACCCGATTGAAGCCGCGGGAAAACTTGTCGCGATGGTAAGCAATATCGGCCGCAAGATAAGTGGGCACGCCGTTATCGCGAATGACCACCCGGTCTTTGTCGTCGCCATAAGTTGTAGATTTGAGCCACAGCGCTCCATCTTTTTCGTATATACTGCCATTGGACTTTAACAGCTTACAAGTTTCCGCAACCGCGCCGCTGCTGTGGAGAGTGCGTTCACTGAACCACACGTCAAAAGTTACGCCAAATTGCTCTAAATCATCTTTTAGTGCAGCCAGCTTTTCAGCAAGTGCCAGTTCTTTAAACTCGGCCAACCGCTCAGCTTCCGGCATGTTTAAATACTTTTCACCATGGTGCTGAATAATGCGTTTGGCAGTATCGATAATATCCTGTCCGTGATAACCGTCTTCCGGGAACCGGGTGGGTTGACCTAACAGTTCCAGATAGCGGGCGTTAACTGATGCCGCCAAGTTGTCAATCTGGTTACCGGCATCATTTATGTAAAACTCAGCTTCAACATTATACCCGGCCGCCTTGAGCAGATTAACAAGCGCGCTGCCAACAGCCGCCCCCCGCCCGTGACCCACATGCAATGGCCCGGTGGGGTTGGCGCTGACAAACTCGACTTGCACTCGCTCACCTTGACCGGAATTACTTTGGCCGAAGGTATCGCCTGCCGCCAGTATTTGGGCCAATTCGCGATAAAGCCAGTCTGATTTTAGATAAAAATTAATAAAGCCCGGCCCGGCAATTACAGCCTTATCCAGCCACGGAGCGTCAAGACGCTCAACAATGGCTTGGGCGATAATGCGCGGGTTAGTCTTAGCCGCTTTCGCCGATTGCATGGCAAAGTTCGTGGCATAATCGCCAAATTCTTTTTGCGGCGGTACCTCAAGCGCTATCTCCGGCAGTTGTCCTGCGTCAAATATGCCGTCGGCCGTAGCTTTGGCAGCTGCCTGGCCAACTGCGGCTATCAGCTGTTGTTTAATGTCCATTTTTTCTATCCCCCTGTACAGTAACTGACAGTGTATTGGCGCTTTGCCACTGTCCGTCAATTTCAAGCTCATACTCAATATGTACTCTGGTCACCCAGCCGCTGTCATCTAAGCGGTTGACGGTCAGACGTGTTGTCCGCATGCTCATGTCCATAGTACCGAAAGGTGTGATATAGCTGGAGAAACAGCGCTCCCCGAGTCTGAATTCCTGCCGTTGTTCGACAGCGCCCATACGCACCAGAATAATATGGTCTGTATATATTTTAAGAAGCGTAGTAGCGCCCTCCAGGCCACTTACTTCAGTTTCCTGATAACTGAGATAGTGAACACCGTTTTTATAATAGCTACGGCCGTGAGTAAAAAGCTCAATTTTGTTTTCCTCACCATAAGCATCCCGCTGGGAACCTACCACCGTAATCAGAACATGCTTAGTATCAATATCACCGCTCAGCGCTTTTATCAGACTCAATCCTTTCATAGTGCCTTAACTATATTATTATAGCGTAAGCTGTCTTTGTTGCCAATATTCACGGCGACAAGATTAACCGCAAAAACAAATCGCGCCACCTGCCCGTGCGTACCAGACAAGTGGCGCATTCCCCGGGAGGTAGCCGCCATACTACCTCGCGTAATTAATGTATGCAATATTTAAATTAAAATTCACTGCTTTTTTTTAATTCTATTGCCACAATTTTTTTATTTCAGCTCCAGGATAGTAATGTTTAATAATGTCTTCGGCTTTCCTATTTTGTTTGGCAAAGGTGTACGCACCCCACTGGCATAAACCGACGCCATTGCCCCAGCCTTGGCCTTTGAAAATAAAATTGCCGCGATCATAAGTCATTTCGGTAATCAACGTTGATTTAAGGCGGTCATAGCCAACTGCACGGCGGAAGTCAGAACCATACATTTTTTTATCACCGGCGCCAATGTAGAGAATGCGTCCTGACGGGCCTTTTTCCAAAATAGTTATATCAGCCGGATTCCCTTGGTAACCAATGGCTGAAGCCACTTCAGCAGCCGGGATTGTAGCCGTCCACGCCTTTACGTTTTCCGGGGCATACTGAAAACAATTGTCGGTAACAGGTTGGAAATACGGCGTAGGATGCTTGATTTCTTTTGGAAAACTTTCTTCCTTGGTAGCGCCGATTTGACCGTTGCAAGAACTGTAGATAGCGTTAACCAGACCGCCGGCATATAATAACACTTCACCCCGTGTGCGTTCAACCGCTTGCCGCACGCTATCATTGACCTTTTGCGGCGCATAAGCCTGAAGCTCTTCTTTGGAAGTACTGACATCAGCGTTATGCAACTTCTTGATGGTACCGGCTTCAATGGCGCTAACAGTCAGGGTACGCGAAGCTATGGCCTGGGCGGCTAACGCTTCGATGGGCCAGTCAGGCTCCATCTCTTGCGCGATAACCCCTTCAATGTACTTTTCCAGCGCCATGGTCTCAACGTGCCCTTTATCAGCCATATATACCGATATCTGCGGCTCGCTGGTATATTTTTCAGCGTTAAACGGCGGTACCCCTGGAATGGGCTGCGGCGCCGGCGTTGGCACTTGTTCTGTTGGCGCCGGCGGTGCGGGAACAGGGGCGGGTTTTTGGGCGGGAGGCCTGAGTAGTGTATATGCTCCCGTAATAAAAAGCAGCAAAGTGACAACAACTAGTGCGGTATTTAATGTTTTATTTTTCATGCACTCCCACCTCACTATTAGTATGCCAGAACCAGCTCAAGCTTATGCGTTAGGCAGCGCCCACAAATCAACCGTCAGCTTGGAACCTTCGTCATGGGTAAACGCCCGAATAATGAGCCGCCCGCCCGTAGTGTTAACAAACCGAAGGTCTTTATCAGTGTAAGTGGTGGCATCTTTACCAGGCGGCACATAATTAACCGGCTGGGAGTGAGGATGACGTTCAATTACTTTAAGACCGGCGTTAAACACGGCATTGTATAAAGTAGAGGAAACCTGACACATGCCCCCTCCTAATCCCTGCTCTTTCTCGCCGCCATCGCCAAAAACAACGGCAGGCTGGAATCCCCGCTCCTCGGTAGGATCACCTGTTGTTTTATTAAAAGAAAACTCTTGTCCCGGCGCAATTAATGTATTATTGACAAGTTTGGCTGTTAAACGGATATTAGCCAGGCGTCCAGGACTGTCATCCAGGACCGGCGTAGTATATGTCCCCAGCTTGCGGGCCCGCGCCAGTGTGTCCCTGGTTATATCAGGCAGGAAAGGTTCATATACTGCTGCAACCGTGCTGCCACCCGGCGCAGCCATTAGCTTACTAATGGTCGAAGCAATGTTGAGCCGCTGACCAGGCCGTTCGGGGATAATGCCGCCTGTCACCGGGTCAAATCCGGCATTTACCGACGGAACGTCTTTGGCTTTAGCCAAATTAGCTAAAATACCGCCGACTTCTTCAGCAGTCAAACCGCCTACCGCTTGCCCCTCAACCATTACCCCGTCGGCCACCCGTCTTGCTTCAGGCTTGGGAGCCGGAGCATTCAGTCCGCAACCGGCACTGACCAGTGCGGCAACCATTACGATAATTGCTAAAAACCTAAAATTACCTTTTATCATAATTCACCTCCTGCCAGTAATGAGAATACCATGGAGTATCATGTTTGCTGGTAAGGGGGAGTAGTATGTTGTCCCTTAGCGACTTTGTCGCCAAAGCATCAGGTATTACCTGCCATTCGGGCCTAGTACGTCCAGGCTATATTTTCGTCGCCATCCGCGGTCGTACGGCTGATGGCAATACCTTTATCCCTAATGCCGTCGCCAAAGGAGCTATGGCCATTGTCACCGATTGCCCTGATAATCTGCCCCGGCTTGATATTCCTGCATTTACCGTAGCCGATGCCAGATTAGCATTGTCTGAGTTAGCGGCTGCCTTTTACAGCAACCCGTCACACAGTTTACATTTGGTCGGCATAACCGGCTCTAATGGCAAGACGACAATTGCCTGTATGCTGGAACACATTTTTTCTCATGCCGGATTCAATACCGGACTTATTGGCACCATCCGTGTCAATACCGGCAGAAATTCCTTTCCCAGCACCCTCACAACACCTGATGCCGTCAGCGTCCAACATTATCTGGCGCAGATGCTTGACAATAAAGTGACCCATGCCGCTATGGAAGTATCAGCCCAGGGCATTGACATGAAGCGGGTAGCGCATGTCCGGTTTTCGACCGGGATACTCACCAATGTCTGTGCTGACCACCTCGACTTTCACAATGGTTTTAGTAACTACCTGGAAGCAAAAACCAAATTTTTAGACTTAATGAGCCCTAACACACCGCTGATCGTTAACATTGCCGACCCCTACTGCCGGACAATAGCCAACCAATTTTCCGGCCGCCTTATTACCATGGCCCTTGATATGCCGGCAACTATTTCAGCCCGCATTAGCCGCCTTACTACTTACAGCAGCAGATTTATCTTGGAGATCAACCTGCCGGTCAGCGGCATTGACGGCCAAATGATACCGCCAGGCAAACATCTCTGCAAACTGTCCTTGCCCGGGCGCCACAATATAGAAAATGCCACACTGGCTGCTGCGGCCGCACTTATCCATGGTGTCAGACCGGAGATCATCATCCGGGCTTTGTCAGAATTCAAGGGTGTCGACCGGCGAATGAATGTCTTTCATATTAACGGCCTTACCGTTGTTGACGATACGGCCCTAAATCCCGGCAGTATTGAAGCTGTATTCGCTACGATAGCATCCTTCCGTTATAAACGGCTAATTATTGTTAACGCTATCCGCGGCCGCCGCGGCCCGGCCATTAATGCCGCCAACGCCGCCGCTTTTGCCACCCAGCGGCGCAAAACCGTGTTTGAGCTGATTATTACTGCCGGCGCCGGCCATGTCGGTGAGGTAGATACCGTAACAGACGACGAGCGACTGGCTTTTTTAAACACGCTTAATACCTTGAAAGTTAATTATACATACACGAACACATTGCCTGGAGCCATTCAAATTGCCCTGACTGAGGCCGCTCCCGGCGACCTTATCGCGCTTATCGGGGCGCAGGGTATGGACTCCGGTCGTCAGGTACTGACCTCCTTAATCAGGTCCCAGCCCACAAACCTGCCTTCATTTGACTGCGCGGAACAAAAAACCTGACTGATCCGGACACTTACTCTGTATCCTCACAGGTACAGTCTGGCGACTGGATTTTTTTGGGTTGTTTCTTGATATACCCGGAAAACATCGCCTGAAGCCTGGCAGGTTCTTCGGTAAATACCAAATAAAGGTGCAATGGAACAGTAGCAAGAAAGAACATTGTTATGGCATAATAAATAATTCGAATTCCTGCTAACCCGCCGACAGGCCTGGTTATCCAGGAAGCATACTCAGGGAAAAAATAGGGTAAAGCGGCCACGCCTGACAGCAGGACTGCCAAACCCCAGGCCGTAAACAACCCCTTTTGTCCGGGGTTATAGCGGCCATAGTTGGGATGGCCTTCGGTAATAAATAGCGCATACCGGAAGAAACTGCGCAAATTGGGAATATCGCGCGGCGTAAATAATACCTCAGTATATTTGCCGGTGACCAGGTAGTAGTAAATCTGTCCAAATAAATTTAAAATCAAAATGATCCCGGCAATAGTATGAGTTTTGCGGACAAAGCCGTAAGACAGGCCGCCCCAGGGGTCGTGCAAATACAGCCCGGTTATGACCAGATAGCTTACGGTCGAAAACATGATCCAGTGAAAAACACGTACAGGTAGAGGTTGCAATAATAGTTTCATAAAATTAAAATCCCCCGAACGGGGGATTTTAATGTATTTACAACTTAAGATTAACTTTTGGAATATTTTTACCATAAAAAATTTCGGCCATTTCTTTTTTGAGGCGCTGCTTAATCTTCTTTTTCTCACCAGCCATAAGTTCTTTTTTGGCCGTACCAAACAAGTAGTTGTCAAGGTCAAACTCTTTTAACAGCATCTTGGTATGGAAAATGTTTTCCTGGTAGACGTTGACGTCAATCATTTGATATAAATCGCGGTTTGCGCTGGAAATATAGTTTTGGATCGAGTTTATCTTATGGTCGATGAAAAATTTCTTGCCGTTAACGTCACGGGTAAAACCGCGTACGCGATAGTCTATTACCGCAATATCAGGATTAAAAGTATTAATAAGAAAATTAAGCGCTTTAAGCGGTGAAATCTGGCCGCAAGTAGATACGTCTATGTCAGCCCGGAAAGTGCTAATACCTTCGTCAGGATGGCTTTCGGGATACGTATGAACAGTAATATGGCTTTTATCAAGATGGCAAACCACTGCGTCAGGCACTGGCTCATTAAGTTCGCATTCACCACATTCTTCATTGTTGACAACCTCGCCCGGCTGATTGACCGGCTCTTCGGAAATCAGCATGGTCACACTGGCACCCTGCGGGTCATAATCCTGCTTAGCAATATTCAAGATATTAGCCCCGATTATATGCGCCACTTCCGTCAAAATACTGGTCAGCCGTTCAGCGCTATACTCCTCATCGATGTATTCGATATAGGCATTACGGTGCTGCGGGGTCTTCGCATAACAGATATCATACATATTAAAACTAAGTGTTTTAGTCAAGTTATTAAATCCGTATAACTTTAACTTCTTAATTGATTTAATTTCCATCTTGCTTGTCCTTTCTCCTCACAGATAAAATATTAGCTAAAACCAACGCGCCGCACGTAATATTATGAAAATTCGCTATAAACGCAAATAATTTTATAAATCAACAAAAAAATCCTTTAAAAATTATACCACAACAAATTGAAAAGTATAGATACCCGCAGGAAAATTTCCGGACCTGTAACATAAGCTACAGGCCTTTTTCCAAGCATCATCTATATGAAATCCAATAAAGATTTTTTTCTAGGCGTATTGTTAGTAACGCTCCACCGCTGGCGCTTGACTTACGCTTATACTAACAACACGCCTGTACATCTTTATTGGATACTATAGAGTATTTTGTCCATAAATAATTTTACTATTTTACAGTAACAACAAACTTCTCGATCATCTTAGCAGGATAGTAGGATTCTTTGGCCTTGCGCAACCCTTCAAGCCCCATGTCTTCTTCCCGGTTAATGTAAGCAAGATGCTGCCAGGCATTTTTGCAAAACATTTGATTAATGACCGGATAAATGCCGCGAATGTCAGGGTTGGCTTTTTCGACATGAATAACCGCCGTATCGCTATTTAACTGTTCACCAAAGGTAAAAGCCTCAACCTTACCGTTAATGGTAATTAACCCGCCGGTCAGCTTAAGCTCATTCCAGTGATTCAGAACCTCAATTATGGCATCGCTTTCGCCACGCAACGTCGGGTCATCGTCGCAGCCTTTCTTTTGACACCACTCGATCTGATTTGCAATACAGTTGGCTGTCCACTCTAACGTCAGCGGCAGATACTGGTGGCCGCTATAATTGCGCCTAAAGCTGTTAATATGGTTCTTCTTACTGTGGTACTTGCGCCCTTTTAATTCGATTAAATCCTTGGTATTATAGACATAGTCAAAGTTATCCCGGTCACTGATGACATTAAAATATCCGGGCCGCCATTTCTCGATCATGTCGACCATGAACTTTTCCACCCCGCGCAACATGAACGGAATATTTTGGGCAGCCATATAGGCGGCCATTTCCTCAAGTACAGCTTCTACGCCCTGGTCAGGGCCAAAGGGCTGCAGCATAAACTGCTCGCCAGCATAACCGGCCTTAATGACGAGGTAACCATTAACCTCGGTCCATTTAATTGAGTATATATTACGCCACATAAATAGGTTTGTAAAATTAAAATGAGCGTTTTCATAATTACGCCGGCTGAAATACTTATCAAATAATGGCTTCTGCGCTAACGTGATATCTTGGAAATTGATACTAAGCCCCCCAATGATTGTGACAATCTATTTTTTAAACCCTTTTTATTATATGCCTGACACTGCCATTGTGCAATATCAGTATGGAGGTGAGATCTTGAGCAAGCGCGCCCCTGCTATATTATATGGCGATTGCCCGCATCTTAAAAGGCGTCACAATATTATTGTCGTTTATCAGGAAACCCGTGTTCCCGGCCAAGCTGTGCCTCACTACAAGGTTGTCGATATGGAATGCGATTATAGTGATGAATGCGGTCAAGAAAAATGCCCGCTGGTTGAGAATGCTCCCAAGCATCCTCCCGGCATCGGGCTGGGATAAAAGCCGCGGAAGCCGGGGATGGTCCTTGACCCTAATTCAAGTCAAAAACCGTCCCCGGCTTTTTTCATTTTTTCTTACAACTGCTGTACAAATTCTAACCGTTCCCCGTCCGGGCCGGCAAAAAACATAATCTTCATGTTACCTACCATTTTAGGCTGGTCAAATAACAGCGGCACATTATGGCGTTGGAGATGCGCCAGCGCGGCCTCCATGTCCGGCACGGCAAAAGCAATATGATCGACTACTCCCGCACCACGCGTCCCTGCAGCATCCTGTTTATATTGAATAAGTTCAATTGTTTGCTGACCTGCCTTGAGAAAAACCAGACAGACACGGTCATCCTGGTGACCACTCACTGCTTGGCAGCCTAACACAGTGGTATAAAACTCTGACGACTTGGTTGCGTCCTTTACTACCACACCGATATGGGCAACATTATACATACTGTTAGTCCTCCTTTATTACCTTAGGCCAGGTAAATATAAATTGTGCCCCCTGGCCCTCGGCTGATATGACCTGGACAGAACCGCTCTGGCTCTCAACAATCTTTTTGACCAAGGCCAAGCCGACACCGGTACTCTCCAGAGTATCCCTGGGCTTCAAAGTCTGAAACATTTCAAAAATCTTATGCTGAAATTCAGGCGAAATACCCGGACCATTATCGGCTACAACAAACTTAAACCAATTATCCAGCTCAGTGCCGGTATAACAGTAATCATCAGGTCATCCCGTCCGGCCAGTTCTTCGGCCCGTGCGGTCGGACTAATTATAAGTACCTGGCCGCTGTCTGCCACCGGCAACGCGGCCACAGCGGCAGCACTGGTCATGTGCCCGATTATAACTGTTGCGCCCGCGCTGATAAGTTCGGCATCTACCGTTTGAATAAAGTCAGGGGCATTTTTATCGTCTTTAACGATAAGCTCAGCCTGGCGGCCTTTAATACCGCCGGCTTTATTAATCTCCTCAACTGCCAAAATTACCCCATTGCGGCCTGCTACACCAATATCAGACTGCCGCCCGGTCAATCCGGCGGCAAAACCGATTTTGTACGGTTGTTGACTGGCGCAGCCTGCCGCCAACACTGCTATGATCAACAACAGCCCAATAACAACACTATGCTGACTCTTCCCAGCAGTTGACACATTCTCCCTCCGTCCGACAATTATTATAAATAACAATTTGCCGGAAAGGGCTATTTTCCTGCTATTTCCTGACCTGTTATTTAAAATAATTGACGCCGGCAGCAAAGAGCCGCTGGTCCTTGTTGCCGGGAATATTTACCGCGACATTGTCGCCAATACGTTCAGAGTGGCCCATTTTTCCCAATACCCGTCCATCAGGGCTGGATATTGCCTCAATGGCATGATAGGATCCGTTAGGGTTAAATTTAACATCATACGTAGCGCGGCCCGCAAAATCAACATATTGAGTTGCAATCTGGCCATTAGCCGCCAACCGCTCGATTTCCCGGGCTGTTGCATAAAACCGGCCTTCACCGTGGGAAGCCGGAATAACGAATACCTCCCCGGCCTCAACATTACTGAACCATGGCGATTTAGTAGACACCACCTTAGTATTGACCATACATGAAATGTGGCGGCCAATTTTATTGAAGGTAAGCGTCGGACTGTCCTCAGCCATATCACGTATTTCGCCATAGGGGACTAAACCCAGCTTGATGAGGGCCTGAAAGCCGTTACAAATGCCCAACATCAGTCCGTCACGCCGCTGCAAAAGGTTAGTGACAGCTTCTTTAATTTTGGGATTACGGAACATAGTGGCAATGAACTTACCTGAACCGTCAGGCTCATCCCCGGCGCTAAAACCGCCAGGCAGCATTACAATCTGGGAAGCGTCAATCTTTTGGACCAATGCGTCTATCGACTCTTCAATTTGCGCTGACGTCAAGTTGCGGATAACCAATGTGTCAACAACAGCCCCGGCCTTTTCAAACGCTTTGGCCGAATCATATTCGCAGTTGGTACCGGGGAACACCGGAATAAGGACCCGGGGCTTAGCGATACCGGCAACCGGACGGCGGCTGCTTTTACCGGTATATAACGCAAAGTTTTGCGGCTGGCCGGTAATCAAGTCCGGCCGGGTGGGAAAAACTTTCTCCAGTGGACGTTCCCAGGCGGCGAAGGCCTCCTCAATACTGATAGCAACACCGTTGACACTGATCACAGGGTTGGCCGTTGTCCGGCCAATGACTTCATACTCAACCCCGCCAAATGCCTGGTCAACATTTAGGCCGGCAGGCAATTCCAGGACCACCGAACCGTAGTCAGGCGCAAACAGTGTCGCCGGAGCGGTCTCAACGGTAAACTCCACACCGATACGGTTGCCAAAGGCCATCTTGCTCACGGCTTCGGCAATCCCTCCCAGTTTAACGGTATAGGCAGCCAGTACCTTATGCGCTTGTACGAGCTCGTTAATTTTATCATAAGCTCCGGTCAGCGCGGCGAAATCAGGCAAGTGGGTTTCGTCCCGCACGGCCCGGACTAATACTACTTGACTGCCGGCCTGCTTGAACTCCTGGGACACAACATTACGGACATCGACAGCCGTTACAGCAAAAGCAACCAACGTGGGCGGCACATCCAGGTCTTTAAAGGTGCCTGACATACTGTCCTTGCCGCCGATGGCCGGAATACCCAGCTGTTTTTGGGTATAGAACGCACCTAACAGCGCACTGAACGGCTTACCCCATTTGACACTGTCCTTGCCCAATTTCTCGAAATACTCCTGTAAAGTCAAGCGGATAGTGCGGAAGTTCCCCCCCAGCGCCACTACCTTGGCAACCGCTTCGACAATTGCATATACTGCGCCGTGGAACGGGCTCCAGGACGCCAGTTCCGGATTAAAACCATAAGTCATTATTGTGCCGGTGGTAGTTTCACCGGACAATACCGGCAGCTTGGCCACCATGCCCTCAACCGGAGTATCCTGGTATTTGCCGCCAAACGGCATAAGCACAGTGCCTGCGCCAATACTGCTGTCAAAGCGCTCGACCAGGCCCTTTTGGCTGCACACATTGAGGTTTTGCAGCATAGTAAGCCATGCTTCTTTTATATTTTGCGGATTTATATCGCCTGGTCCCGGCAACCCGGCAAAATAGCTTTTATCTTGCGGCGCAGCCACTCGTACAGCAGTATGCTGTTTAACGCCGTTAGTGTTTAAAAAGTCACGGCTGATGCTGACAATGGGCTTGCCGCGCCACAGCATTTTCAGCCGTTTATCGGCAGATACTTCGGCTACAATGGTAGCTTCAAGATTTTCCGCACTAGCGTAGCCAATGAATGCCTGGGCATTGGCGGCGGCAACTACCACCGCCATGCGTTCCTGCGACTCGGAAATAGCCAGTTCAGTACCGTCAAGTCCTTCATATTTTTTCGGAACGGCATCCAAGTTGATAGCAAGCCCGTCAGTAAGTTCACCGATGGCTACCGAAACACCGCCGGCGCCAAAATCGTTGCATTTTTTTATCATTGTACTGACAACCGGCTGGCGGAACAGCCGCTGAATTTTGCGCTCCGTGGGCGGATTGCCTTTTTGCACTTCAGCACCGCAACTCATAAGCGACTCTTCAGTATGAGCCTTGGATGAGCCGGTGGCGCCGCCACAGCCGTCCCGTCCGGTGCGGCCGCCAACCAGGATAACAACATCGCCAGGCTCAGGAATGGCGCGGACAACATTCTCTTTGGGAGCAGCGGCCATTACGGCGCCAATCTCCATCCGTTTGGCAATATAGCCCTGGTGGTATATTTCAGCCACCTGACCTGTTGCCAGGCCGATTTGGTTCCCGTATGAACTATAACCCGCCGCCGCGCCGGTGGTAATTTTACGCTGCGGCAGCTTGCCAGGCAGGGTCGACTCCAGGTCGGCACGCGGGTCGCCGCTGCCGGTAACCCGCATCGCCTGGTAAACATAGGACCGTCCGGACAATGGGTCACGGATACAGCCGCCCAGACAGGTGGCAGCACCGCCAAACGGCTCAATTTCCGTCGGATGATTATGTGTTTCGTTTTTAAACATAACCAGCCACTCCTGGGTCTGACCGTCAATATCGGCCGCAACAATAATGCTGCAGGCATTTATTTCTTCAGACTCGTCCAAATCAGGCAATTGTCCGCGCTTTTTCAATTCTTTCATAGCCATAGTAGCAATATCCATCAAGCTGACGTCACGGGTACCGACTTTATCACCGTACACGTATTCCCGGGAATTTTGATATTCCTGCCAGGCTTGGGCCACCGGGCGGTTGTACTGCCCCTGTTCAATATCTGCCTGTTCAATTTTAGTCAGGAAAGTGGTATGGCGACAGTGATCAGACCAATATGTATCAATAACTTTGATTTCAGTAATGGTCGGATCACGCCGTTCGGTGTCGCGGAAATATGTCTGGCAAAAAATCAAATCTTCAAGACTCATGGCCAGCCCCCGCTCATCCAAAAACCGGGCCAGCTCCTCACGCGACTGTTTAATAAAACCCTCGAGCACCGCGACATCCGGCGGCGTCTCGGCTGCTAATTCAAGAGTTACCGGCTTTTCCAGCACCGCTTCCCGCGCTTCGACAGGGTTAATGCAATACTTTTTGATCTTAGCAAGATCATTGCCGGAAATGTCGCCTTCTAATACTAAGACTTTGGCAGTCCGGATTTCCGGCCGTTCCTTTTGCGTTAGAATTTGCACCGACTGGGCCGCCCAGTCGGCACGCTGGTCATATTGCCCAGGCAGATATTCCATGGCAAACACTTTAGAATTGGCGGGAGCTTCAAAGTGTTCAAGATAGATTATATCGACCGGCGGCTCGGAAAAGATTGTATGCAGCGAAGCAGCAAATTCGGCATCGCTAATGCCACTGACATCATAGCGGTGCAGTATGCGTACCCCGGTCAAACCTACTATGCCAAGATAGTGTTTCAAATCGGCAAACATGCCTGCAGCTTCGACGGCAAACTCCGGCTTCTTTTCTACAAATATACGGCGAACAGCGCTCAAAACAATTACCTCCTTATAAACCTGAAGCTTTATCAGGATGAATGGCAGGATATTATTATCATTATAATAACTTAACAAGTTAATAGCAAGGTTCTTCCAATCAGCCGGCTTTCATCCCCAATTTGTCATTCGATGTAATTAAGACCCTTTATTATCCAATCGCCAACAACAGCTCGACGGTAAAATTCAGCAGCCCTTGCCAAAAATATGCAAGGGCTGCTGGAATTCCTATTCTTTTTTCTTGCTGTAAAATCCGCTTTTCGACTTGGTATACCCTGCCTGAGTAAAACAGCCGCTGTCAACATCTTTTTTCCCCAGCGTCCACCAGCCGATCCGCTTCATTTCCTGACGGATATCATGTATACAGTTAGAACACAGGTGCCCCTCTACAATCGGACTGCCACAATGCTCACAAGGATAGTTAACCCTAAACTCACCTAAAAACCAGCCCCGTGTAAGCATTTTCATAACAGTTTTCTTTCTGACACAGGTTGCGGAGGCAATTTGGTCAACCGACACACACCCCCCACATTGACGCAAGTACTTAAAGACCTGATCGGCTTCTGCCTGCTCGCGTTCATGACACGTAGGACAAAGTCCACCGATGTCAATAAGTGAAAGACTGCCACATTCAGGACAATATCCTATGCTCACGTAATAACCTCCACTTTATTTGGTAGTCGTTAAGCCGCTCTACAGAAAGTATCACGTTATTAACTGTTCAAGCATTTTTCGCTACCATTGGGTTTAAAGCGGATATTCGGAACTATGGAACTAAATTCGTGCTCATGGCAGGACCTTGTTCCTAAAAAATTTTTAGGACTTACGGCCCTATTTTCCCAAAAACACCATAAGTACTTTGTACATAATACTGCTCGTGGCAGCGCTAAACGGAATGGTCAGTATCCAAGCAAACAGCATTTGCTGAGCTACCCCCCAGCGCACGGCCGAAACCCGTTTGGCTGAACCCACCCCCATGATCGAACCAGACACCACATGGGTAGTACTGACCGGCAAATGGAGATTGGTGGCCATAAAAATGACTAGCGACGAATTAAGGTCGGCAGCAAAACCATTAATGGGTTCAAGCTTAAATATCTTGCCACCCATCGTCTTAATTATTTTCCA
The DNA here is from genome assembly GCA_041428575.1 of Sporomusaceae bacterium ACPt. Lineage (GTDB taxonomy): Bacteria > Bacillota > Negativicutes > Sporomusales > Sporomusaceae > Sporomusa_D > Sporomusa_D carbonis. Next base: position 334,737 of record CP155570.1, on the reverse strand, counting down.
GCCGCCGGCCGCCGTGCCCATGGCCATGGCTGTCGCACACGCAAGCTTTACCCACAGGGGAACTTCCAGCGTCGGTATCTGTCCTGAACTTAACAGCGCTAAAGTAATAATACCCATGGCTTTTTGCGCGTCATTTGAACCATGCGAAAATGACATCATGCTTGCTGACAATAACTGCATGCGTTTAAATCCGGAGTTAATCTTTGACGGCGAAGACCCGCTAAAAACCCACATCATAACAATCATTAATACATATCCGGATACCATAGCGATTACTGGTGATAAAACGAGCGACAAGACAATCTTTTCGACTCCCCAAAGATTAATCGCGTTAAATCCGGCTCCGGTGACAACCGCACCTAACACACCGCCAACCAGAGCATGCGAGGAACTGCTGGGAATGCCAAACCACCAGGTAATAAGATTCCAGACAATAGCGCCAAACAGCGCCGAAATAATAACCGGCTGGCTAACCAAAGCAGCGGATTTTACTATATCGCCGCCAATTGTTTTAGCTACTCCCGTACTGTAGAGGGCCCCGGCAAAATTAAGAAATGCCGCAAGCGCTACAGCATACTGCGGCTGCAGCGCCCTGGTTGACACCGAAGTGGCAATAGCATTGGCGGTATCGTGAAAGCCATTGATATAATCAAACGCCAGCGCAAACAGCACCACTATATAGACCAGCGTCATATCAGGCATATTTCACAATTACTCCCTTAAGCAAATCTGCTATATCCTCGCAAATATCCAGGGTTTCTTCCAAATGAAGCAATATTTCTTTCCATTTTATGATTTCAATAGGGTCAGTACATTCTCTGAACAGCTTCGCCATTTCCTGCCGGTACAGCCTATCCCCCTGTGCCTCATACTCACTAATCCGCGCGCAGCGCTCCTCGATCTTGTCTTTTTGTTTTCTTATCTGGTCAAGACACCCAAACGCTTTATCAATCTGCTTCGTACTCTTGCTGACAAGCTCGGCCAGTTCTTTGGCGCCTTCGGACGCCGCCCCGGCATTATATAACTCCATACGTTCAATGATACCTTGAATACAGTCAATGACATCATCAAGCTTGTGGGCGATACTATAGATGTCTTCACGGTCAAACGGAGTGATGAATGACTTGTGCAACAAGCCGACAATCTTGGCAGTATTGTTGTCAGCTTGTTTCTCAAGATCATCAATCTGGATCATTAATTCGGACAAGTTTTCGTGGTCATTTAACGCCTCTTTTAATACATCGGCCGCATCCCGAATAAGCTGGGTGTTTTCCAAAAGATAGCGAAAAAATTTTTCTTCACGCGGCTTTAAGCCAAATCCCATACTTAGCCTCCTCAGTTTGTCGGATTCAAACTGATTATAGCATATAACTTAGATATTTGTTAACTAATTGTAAAACAATGTTAAAATTCGGTTAATTTAATACTAATTTTTAAGACCTAGCCACTAATATTATACCGCTTAGGATCAAAGCCGCCCCGGCCAGTCTTTGCAGTCCAATTGTTTCGTGGAAAACAAAATAAGAAGCAATAAATATCAGCACATAGCTTAGACTGATCAGCGGATAAGCATAGCTTAGCTCGACGGTGCGCAAGGCATAAATCCATAGCAGTGTGCTCACACCGTAGATGCCCAAACCGGCCACAATCGGCCAAGCAGCCAAAATCTTTTCCGTGAAAGTACCGGTAGCAGGAACATGCATAGCGCCGTACTTAAAGGCAATCTGTCCAACAGCACCGAGGAGAACTGACAGCAATATTATGTACAACTCTTTCATGGTAGCACCTCATTTATATATATGTCTGGTAATATATTCCCCCTTCAGTGAGTGATTCCTGCCAACTCCCCGTCAATAGGCATTCCAACACATGGGCCACACCAAAATGTCGCCCGTCCAGGACCACTTAGCGGCACAACTAGCTTCAGTGTAGTATATGCGTGACTCAAGTAGCGGTTCCTCAGTTATTATTTTACCTATGTCTGTTTTTATGCGCCAAAAGCGGTATCAGGTAAGGATGAGTTCCGGCTTGGTTGTTGACGATATCCATTTTGTCATTTATTGTTAATGTATTGATTTCGTGTTTTTACCAGTGGATAAGGTCATCATAATACTGTCAAAGGAGGTCTTGAGTTATGTCCCCATCGTCCCGAATTCCCGAAATAGATTTTTTCAGAGGAACAGCCATTATTTTAATGGTTGTTTTCCATACAGTTTTTGATTTAGCCTCCTTTTACGGTTGGCCGCTCGACTATATGAACGGCTTTTGGTACCTTGAAGGCAGGGCGTCGGCTGTGCTGTTTATGCTCATTTCCGGGATAAGCAGCACGCTTAGCCGCAATCCGGTACACCGCGGCATTAAAGTGTTTGGTGCCGGTCTTATCATCACTGCGGTAACTTTCTTCTTCAGCCCGGAGGTGTATATCCGGTTTGGAATTTTGCATCTGTTAGGAACAGGCATGATTACCGCACCATTTTTCTCCCGGTACGGCGCAACGCTGTTAGCTACGGCAGGCATGACGGTAATTGCCGTCGGAAATTGGACTGCCGACTTGATAGCGGCTACCGCCACTCTGGTACCGCTCGGCATAAAACCGCCAGGATTTGCTTCCCTTGATTATTATCCGCTCTTCCCCTGGCTGGGAGTAGTGTTGCTTGGCATGGCGGCCGGCAAGCTCTTGTATCCTGACAGGCAGCCGCTGTGGCCGGCGGCCTCCGGATACCGCCCTGTCCGCTGGCTAATTTGTTTGGGGCGGCATTCCCTGGTTATTTACCTTGTGCACCAGCCGGTGCTATTGGTTTTATTGAAAATGATATTGTAGAACAAAAAAGATTGCCTGATGGATTATTCCCTTACCATCATTGACCTTACCGCGATTTTATGGACACATAGAACGCGTGATATAATAAAATCACGGAGGTGTCCTAATGAAAACGTTTGATAAAGAGTACAAGATAATGTGGCGGTTAACCGTGTAAAGGAAGGCGGTAAATCTGCCGCCGAGGTAGCCCGGGAGTTAGACTTAAGCCCTAATACACTGTGCGGATGGATCGGTAAGTTCGGCAAACACGGCAATCAGGCATTTCCCGGCAGCGGCCACCTACATGAGGCTGATGATGAAATACGCAAGTTACGCAAGGAAAATATGGATTTAAAAGAGGAAAACGCCATCCTAAAAAAGGCGGCAGCCTACTTCGCGAAAAACCAGAAACAGAGCGTTTCCAATTTATGGAGACGCACCGTTCCCAATTTCGGGGTGCTAAGATGGCTGAGGTTCTCCATGTTTCAAGGAGCGGCTTCTATACCTATTTAAAAAGACCGAAAAGCAATCGGGAATTAGAAAATGAGAGGTTACTGGAAAAGATAACGGGTATCTATAAGGACAATCATGGGGTATATGGCTATCCGCGTATAACTAATGAGCTAAAGAACGATGGCGCACCTAGCAAAAATCGGGTATACCGGCTGATGAAAGCAAACGGCATCCAAGCAAAGACCGTAAAAAATACAAAGCAACCACAAATTCGAAGCATAATCTTCCGGTTGCCGAAAACCTGCTCAATCGGGAATTTGAAGTGAAAAAGCCAAACCAGAAGTGGGTCAGTGACATCACCTATATTGCGACTGATGAGGGTTGGCTGTACCCTGCCGGTGTTATGGACCTGTGCGGCAGAGCTATTGTTGGCTTTGCTATGGCTGAGCACATGAAAAAGTCGATTGTCATAGATGCTCTAAATCAGGCCATTGGCAGAACTGACGCCAAACAAGGGGTATTGGTCCATTCCGACCGCGGCATCCAATACGCTAGCAAAGAATACCAGGCTGTACTGAAGAAGAACCAATTTATTTGCAGCATGAGCCGTAAGGGCAATTGCTATGATACTGCTCCCATGGATCCTTCTGGGGTAAGCTAAAACAGGAATGGTTATACGGTAGGCGATTTAAAACGCGATCCGAGGCCAAAGCGGCCATATTTGAATATATAGAGGTCTTTTACAACCGACGACGCAAACATTCCAGTAACGCTTACCAAGCGCCGGTGGAATTTATGAAAGCGGCGTGAGGCGTGATCTATTGTCAGAAACTTTCCCGCCGCCCGTCATTGTATTCCCAGGCAGTCTGCTTGCCAAGGGTAAGCTAACGCCGAGCGGAAAAGCGCCGCTCGCCCTTGACAACCAGGCCGTCTGGGAAGTCAGGATAATCAGACGGAAAAGTATATGGAATAGTCCTTGCGATTCGACAAAAATGGTATTTTGCAAAATAATGAGCTATCATGCGATACAATCAGATATTGTGCGTTCTTCGTGTCTACTGAACCGGGGTAAGTTTATCCTCTTTTCAGCGGTAGGTTTCAATCCACACGCCCGCAAGGGGCGTGACACAATATTTTACAATACGTACAGCGCGCCGGGGGTTTCAATCCACACGCCCGCAAGGGGCGTGACTGCATAGGTTGCAACTTCCTGCTTCGTTATTCAATGTTTCAATCCACACGCCCGCAAGGGGCGTGACTAGCGTACGACTGTTGCAGTACAGCCGCCAAACTGTTTCAATCCACACGCCCGCAAGGGGCGTGACGACAAGCGGGGCGGTTTGCAGGCCAAAGCGTTTTGGTTTCAATCCACACGCCCGCAAGGGGCGTGACCATTACCAAAAGATTTAATCGCTTTAATCCTGTGTTTCAATCCACACGCCCGCAAGGGGCGTGACGCAGATAATGTACTTGTGCTTGACGCAAGCGGGTTTCAATCCACACGCCCGCAAGGGGCGTGACGACAATATGGAAGGATATAGAGTGCATGCTAAGTTTCAATCCACACGCCCGCAAGGGGCGTGACGGGGAATTGAACGGCCTAAGTAAGTCAGAAACGTTTCAATCCACACGCCCGCAAGGGGCGTGACCTAGACCTGTGGGCGCAGGTGTACTTGCTGGATGTTTCAATCCACACGCCCGCAGGGAGTGTATCATTAACTGTGTAAATGGAATAAACATCCAAGATTTTGGGGACACTAATATTGTTTTTACTCATGCGCAGGATAGGGCGACGCAGAGGTGCGACCCGAGCGGCATATGAGGTTTAGCGAGGTGGCGATGCTCATGTGAGAGTGTCGCTTTTCCTTATCTTTGCCTCGGAAAACCCAAAGCGATAAACCTCGGGGTTCGGGGCAGAGCCCCGATAGGGTTCATGAGACCTTCCGCGATTGCAGTTTGTCCTCGAAGAAGATCATCAACTGCCCTATTATAATTCCCCAATCGCGAATCGGCATACTCCACTTTTTGGAAATTTCTTGTATCGACAGGAACACCGATTTTTTGACCGCGTCGTCGGTGGGATAAACCGTCTTTGTCTTGGTATATTTGCGCAGCATCCGATGAAAACCTTCCACTGCGTTGGTGGTGTAAATCAGTGTCCGGACCTCCTGCGGGTACTTGAAATAGGTGGACAGCTCCGTCCAGTTCGCCTCCCAGGACTTTACAATCTGTGGGTATTTCTTGCCCCATTTCTCACGAAATTCCTCCAGACGATACTCCGCGTCGTCTTGTGTCGGCGCTGCATAGACTAATTTCAAATCCGCCATAACCGGCTTGATATCCTTGTAGGGTACATACTTTGTGGAGTTGCGGATTTGATGAATCACGCACAGTTGCTGCTCGGTTTTGGGGAACACCGTCTCAATGGCAGTGGAAAAGCCGGAAAGGTTGTCACGGCAGGCAATCAAAATATCTTCCACACCCCGATTTTTCAACTCGTTGCAGATCGTCGTCCAAAAACTGGCGCTCTCGTTTTCCGACAGCCACATGCCGAGGATTTCCTTGCGGCCGTCCAGATTGATACCTAAAACCGAGTATAGGCATTTGTTTACAACCCGGCTGTCCTTGCGGACTTTGAACACAATTCCGTCTAGAAACACAATGGGATACACCGGGTCAAGCGGGCGGCTCTGCCATTCCATAACGGCTGGCATAATCTTGTCCGTGATGCGGCTGATTAGGCTGGCGGAGGCTTCTACGCCGTAGATGTCGCGCAGATGATCTTCAATGTCGCGATTGGACATGCCTTTAGCGTACATCGCCAGAATCCTGGCTTCAATATCGTCGGTGCGTGTCTGCCGTTTTTCGATAATTCGCGGCTCAAAGGTGCCGTTTCGGTCGCGGGGGACGCTGATTTCACTTTCGCCCCACTCGCTTTTTATTGTTTTTTTGCCGTAACCGTTACGGCTGTTGCCGCTGTTATTGCCTAAAACACTGTTCTTCTCATAGCCGAGGTGTTCATCCATTTCGGCTTCTAGCATCTTTTCCAGCGCACCGGCAAACAGATTCTTGAGCTTCGCCGTTAGTTCGGCGGGAGTGGTGCACTCCTCACTGAGCAGTGCTACAAGCTGTATTTCTTTTTCGTTTAACTGTGTCATGGGTCCATCTCCTTTTATTCTTTATATTGGAGATTATTCCCATTTACACGGTTTAAAATACAGCCTCCGCCCGCAAGGGGCGTGACAGACAGTTTTTTTATTCTGTCTGATAAAACAACTGTTTCAATCCACACGCCCGCAAGGGGCGTGACAACTCCTCATCTGAGCAGGGGGCTAACTCCATATGTTTCAATCCACACGCCCGCAAGGGGCGTGACCGCTTGTCCGGGCGGCACTGGGGATAATTTAAAAGTTTCAATCCACACGCCCGCAAGGGGCGTGACCAATACGGGCGGTTATATTATGACGTCCAAGGGTTTCAATCCACACGCCCGCAAGGGGCGTGACGTGACGGCGATGTGATCTACATTGCCGAATATGTTTCAATCCACACGCCCGCAAGGGGCGTGACTGGTATTACTGCCACCAGACGTTACCCCGCCATGTTTCAATCCACACGCCCGCAAGGGGCGTGACGTAGAGATATGGTACAAGCGGCACGCGACGAAAGTTTCAATCCACACGCCCGCAAGGGGCGTGACATCAGTCATACCACTATCTAACGCCTGTTGGTAAGTTTCAATCCACACGCCCGCAAGGGGCGTGACCTCTACTAACTATACTGGCGGCGGCCAACCCCACGTTTCAATCCACACGCCCGCAAGGGGCGTGACCCTGGTCCATTGGACGAGGTAGCTCTGCCTGGCTGTTTCAATCCACACGCCCGCAAGGGGCGTGACAACATCGTCCAGGATGAATGTCACATCCTGAAAGTTTCAATCCACACGCCCGCAAGGGGCGTGACCGCGTACCTCGTAATAATATAAAAACCAAGCACCGAGATACTTGATTTTGCGAACCAGAATAAAAACTTCCAAAATTAACTATGATTTTACTTCAAACACACCTTCAATCCCGAATTTCACACGGGTGCGAATTCCTCAACAAATTAATGCGCACTTGGGGTTCGCATCAGACCATAAGAACACCTTCCGGATCATATGTAACTTTCGTACCAACATGTTCAACGCGATTTTTCCAATTATTCCCCAAAAAATAATATCGCAAGCTATCCGTCTCTGCATCAATAATCTCTTCCAGACGATGCTTGAGTTCTGCAAACTGTGACGGGTCAAGCAGACATTCAAAAACTGAGTTTTGCACACGTTGACCATAATTTACGCATTGTTTTGCCACTCTTCGAAGACGCCTCTTACCTGCATCTGTTGTAACATTTACATCATAGGTGATCAAAACTAACATATAACCCCCTCATTTCCAGAAAAATGGTGGATAGTCTTCTAAATCCCCCCTCAGATGCCTGGCCAACAACAGAGCCTGGACGTACGGTACAAGCCCTAATGGAATCTTTTCTTCCAGATATGGATGCGTAATCTCTTCTTGCTTCCTTTTTTGCCAAGCCGTCAAAACTTCTTTGCGTGTTTCATCTTCCATAATGACAGCGCCGTTTTCTTTTACAATAAAACCATCTGCTGAAATCTGCTTGCGATTAATCAGTGTCACAGCCAATCGGTCAGCAAAATGAGGCCGCAGTTCTTCCATCACATCCAAAGCCAAACTTGGGCGCCCCGACCTTTCTCGATGTAGAAAGCCCACCTGCGGGTCTAAACCGACGCTTTCTAACGCTGCCACCACATCATGGGTAAGCAGCGTATACAAAAACGACAGCAATGCATTAATGTTATCAGTTGGTGGACGCCGGTTGCGGTTTTCCATGTAAAAGTTTTCTTTCTGACTTAACACCAGTTGATTGAAGTTAGAGAAGTAAATTTGGGCGGCTTCCCCTTCAATTCCACGTATTACATTACCATCAGGCGCTTTTTCCAACCGGTCTAGTGTTCCCGCTAACCAGCGGAGAGCTTTTTCCAATGAGTTTTGATCAACAACTTCTTTATGATCCCGCAACACACGGTGTAAAAGCGCCCGGCTGTTGACAATTTTAGCCGCGATAAACCGTTTAGATAATCGGGCGGATATGGAAGGGTCATCGGCCCATCGATATTGAGCACGTCTAAGTAATACATTGCCAGATATACCACCTGTTACCCGCCCCATAAACTTCCCGTATTCCGTCAAAAAGGAAAGTGCCACACCACGTTCACAACATAAGTACATGAGTTTAGGACTAGCACCAGCAAAACCAAAACAAATAATACTTTCCAAATTGTGGACAGGAACCCGGAATTTGATCTCATCTTTAACTTTGACAAGCACGTTTTCACCATCGCATGCCAGGTAGGCATCAGGCATGGTTACGTAAAGTGTATTGAGAAGCCGCCTCACAGATTATCAACCTCCATACGGCACATGCGTACCAAATATTTCTCTACCGGGCGGTGACGCAGCATCCAGTAAGGTTGACAATCTTCAACAAGTGAACATTGCGAGCAACGTTTCCCTTTTTGGGCCTTGGGTGTTTGTCCGTCTTGCACAAGCTGATGCATCCGCCTGGCAAGATGAGTTGTATATTGTCTAAGCCGTTCATCAATAGTGATTGTTTGCCGGTGCTTTGTCTCGCCATAAAAGATGAATGCCGATGGAATTAATATCTGCATCATTTCTTCAAGCGCCATAGCTTGAGCACAAAGCTGAACAGCATCTCTATCATCCGGCTTTGGTTTGCCCCGCTTGTATTCAACAGGAACAGGGCGCCACCACCCCTCACGGCCTTTCAGCCGGCATGTTTCACGGCTGGTAAATTCTTTATTCCAGTGAAATTCAACAACATCGGCCACACCGCGAAGTCCAAGATTTCGCGAAACGACCGGCATACTTCTGACAATCCGCACGGATTTGCGACTTTCGTCTGCAAACTGGTCATCGACTCGCTCATGCAAATGCTTGCCTTCTATTGTCCGCACATTCTCCGACCAGGCCTGTTCAATATGGATGAGCGCCCATTGCCGTTCACAAAAAGCCATATGTTGGATGCCGGAGAGAAGGAGAAAATCGTCTTCAGGAATACGCTCTATCATCGTACTATGATTGTAACTCCATCAGGTTTGTCACCATAATTAATATGGATGCTGTAATCAGCAAAGGCCCGGGGAGGCTTGGTCACGTCATTGCGTGTCACAGTCACCAGATCAAACAGTTTATGTGCGGGAGCATTGCCTAATGGTGTTGCATGTTCAAAAATCACTAACTCTCGACTGGACATTTTACCTCTGGCAGCCGAGTGATCATGATCAAACATATTTATGAGCGCACTCCAGAAAAGTTCTAAATCGTCTTCGGAAAAACCGGTTTTCTTTGCCAGTGGGGCTGAAACATATCCCTCCGCACGGTAGAGCGCATAAGGAACAATGTGTTTACGACCCATTGTCCGTTCCTTGTCTGCATCCTTTTCATTAGTAACTGCCATACGTGTAATCGTTACTTCTTGAGGTACAATAGGATCTAAACTCTTAGCAAAGCCAAACTGTATGGGTCCGCGTACTTGACCACAATTAACTTCTGTTGCCATGACTGCGCCAAAGGCACGAATATCATAAAAACGGTTGCACATGTAACTAATAATTTCTTTAGCTTGATTAGTATCTTTGGGCAACTTTTTAGGTTCGGGTTTAATATTCTTTTCTTTATAAGCTTCCGCATTTAAAAGGTTTAATACAGCATTTTCCCGCACATAGATATCAAAATGTTCCTTATCATTTTGTGCTAAATCAATGTAATTCCGGACTTTCCGCTTGAGGCATACGTCTGTAACAAGTCCTTGACTGGTTTCTGGATCAATGCGGGGCATATTTCCGGCATCCGGGTCACCATTGGGATTTCCGTTCTCCACCTCGAAAAAAAGAATAAATTCATAACGTTTATCTAATGTCTTGCTCATCATCATCATCCTTTCTTTTCTTCTTGATTGATTTCATTTTTAGCATAATTGGCCTGATTTTGATGGTAGTAGCCCAAAATAAATTGTCCCTGGTCTTCCAAGTTCAGATGCGATGGAAATACATCCAACCGGTTCATTACATCCTGGATCTTCCGGTCTGAACTATTACCGTACTCTGATTTTGCTATATGATGACGGGATAACCGCAACAGCAACGGGAAAACTGAAGCCGGCGTTGCCGATGCTGCCCCAAAGTAACGATCCCTAATAGTAGCATTGATTTGATTTCCTAATGCGTCTTTCTGTACTTTTTCCAGTAAAGAGAAAAGCCTACCCAATTGATATGCAGTATTAGCATTATCATCATTTAAACCCACAGTAATCATTGCCTCCCTTTCTGTCTGACCCTGTATCCGGAAATTTCTAGCTAAAAAGGCTTTAATAAGAGCCGCCCGGATTATTGTAACTCCACCGTGTTCACCGCCGGTCCGGCAACGGTTCAGCGCCAGGTTGTACATAGTTTTGGGATACATTTGCCCGGACAGAATACTTTTAATAAACTGTCCCCCCAGAAGCGGCGGAATATTTTTCGTATCCTCCTGTACGGCGATCGCTTTTAACACCTGCCATGGCGGTATCATGCCGCCGAAACGTCTGATACCGATAATTTCCATATCCTTATAATGCTGTGCAATTTTTCCTAACACTTCTCCAAAATTGCTAACCTGCCAAAAACGCACCGAAAGCCGGGCAGCATTAGGAGCAAGTCCTAACAGATAGCATCGCGTTCCCGGATCGAACACGGCATCTTTAACCAGTACACCGGATTTTGCACGCTCCAGAATCGTTTTTGCTTGCCGGACGGCGCTGTAATCAAGGTGCCGTTTTTCGGCATCTTCTGCCGATGTAACAAGGACAGGGTCTAAGCTCCAGGCTAACGCTGTTTCTTCGGCTTTACCGCCTTTTTTATCTGCCCAGAATACGATAGTCGTATCTGAAATTCTCACCCGGTTGGTGGTGCTGGCAATCAAGTAATTTAAGGCGGTAGCATAGGCGAAGGCGGCTTTTTTACTTACAGGCGCATTGAAGCTTTGTGACTTGCCGTAGGAAGTGAATGCGTCTGCATTAAAAGAGACAACGGCTGCACCGCTCGTTTGGGCACCCACAACACCTTTAACCAGAGGATGAATTCGGGCAATTGGCAAGATATCACCTGTTATAAGACATTGCGCCGTTATATCATCGGACTTATCTTTTGCTCTAAGCTGCCACGCATCTCTGATCTTTGGCGCTTCATGAACATATCTCATAGCACCATCTAGCTTGAACACTATATTACTGCCACCTAGAAGATCATCTAGCTTTTGCATAAGACAGGGATTAGACAAAGCAATCTCCGGGTTCCATTTTTCTAAAAAACTTTTAACTGCTGTAGCTTCTTCACTTTGAATTCCAGTCAGAAATAATATGTTCTTTTTTTTGAAATCCGCATATTTCTCCGGTGAAGTCCCGACCTTGTTATGTTTTGTCCGCTCCAGCCCCACTACATATGCAGCGTTATCGCAAAGAATATTGGCAGAAACTCCTGATGTCCGAGTAACTTGTTCTGGCACCAGCAATGTCTTGGGGAGAGTTTTTTTGCCTTTTATATCTGCGATTTGCCAAACGTCCACCATATTTCCCTTTTCATCAATCACCAAGACGTGCGATACCTTGGCGGAGCTATATCCCGGCGGCGCAACACCTGATTTTTCATCCTCGATTAGTCTATGATAATGCTCGTTCAATGCCTGTAGAATCAACTTCTTTCCCCCTTGGTTAACCGGGTATCCACAATACCGTTTTTCATGGTAGGACGGAAAAAGATGGGCTGCATATCATTGGCAAAATCAATATCCCAAAGCATCCAGCCCAGATCTTGTTCGCCCGTTAAAGGCGATTGACCAACTTCCCCTTCCAGTAATTCAAAATTTACCGGAAACTCGCGGCATCCGAAATAGGGACGCATATGACATTGTCCTGCCCGTGCCCGGCGTGTAAAAATATCGCAGTGTTTACCCGGATTGTCACCTGCACCAGCCCTTTCCGTCATCTCAAAATGAGCCTCAATAACATACTCGACATCCCGCAGCACCAAAGCAGCCCGTTGCTGACGTTCTTCTGCTTGTGCCGCATATTGATGAAGGTCGATCTGTCCTCCTTTCATCGCGGTTTTAATATTCCTTTCGGAAATTTTGTGTGCTACCTCGTTTCTGCGAATTGAATCAAACTTGACAGGCTTCATCACATGAATACGATCAATTTGCCAGCTAATGGCGGGCTTCCAGTGAATCGCTTCCAATATTCCCCGCGCTGCTGATGGAGTCATCACATCATAACTTACTCTTTCCGCTTTCATCTCTGGCCGCGTAAAACAGGCATAGTCACCCCAGACTCTGAGCTTAACTCCATACCCCATAACTTTCTCCTTTCTGAATTTATTTTCTAAGCATTTACACCAATACCATTAATACAGCAGTACTTCCGTTGGCGCCTTTACTTCCTTCGCGTCCTTCAATCCAAACTGGCGGTCATAAAAACTCCGGTCACTTAGAAAATTCATAAAACCGCCTATGCTTTTTATGACATTTTCTTTTACCAATGCCGCCAATTCATGTTGATATACTTGAACAACATATGGTTGCAGCAGTCGTGCTTTGCTTGCTGGAAAAGGATGGTGCTCTGCTTCTTCCATTAGTGTCTCGGCATGCTCGTCCCATGGAATCACTACCGGAATGGTAGTACTATCAATCAACTGAAATTCATTACCAATCGTGGCAAATGGGAATGCAAGGTTATCGCGACCTTCCTCAATCATTCTGAGAATACCCTGAAGGTCCAAATGATCTTTTTCAAGCTCAAATAACTGTTGGAAGTAGTATTCTATTGCTTTTAGTGACAATAGTTCTCCATCAAACTTTTCCACCTGCCTCATTGTGCTGCGGGCTATACCGGCAACTGCCGAGAATCGCCCTTTCTCTGGCATGCCATGTTTCTCTGGTTTAAAGACAACGACATGACCTTCTGCTATCCGACCTTCCCGGTTGCAGCGCCCAGCTGCTTGCGCAATAGAATCAATACCGGCCTCAGAGCGATACACTGCTGGAAAATCAACATCTACTCCTGCCTCGATAAGCTGTGTAGATACTACGCGGCATTCTCTGCCATCTTTAAGAGCCTGCCTGATTTCAGCTAACACTATTTTCCTATGAACTGGGCACATCCTCGCCGACAAATGGTATGTCCCCTCGGCTGTCTTCTGTTGCAACTTATTGAACAATAACTGCGCATGCCGCCGAGTATTAACAATGGTAAGCACTTGCAGTTTTTCCGCCATTGCTTCCGCCAGTTCCTCATCTGTCATTTCACCGCTATATTGAACAGTCACTCGCTTAAAAACCTTTTGCAGCTCACGGGGGTTGTCCATAATTTCCAATGGTTTCAGATTTCCAGGAATCAAATTATTCACCGCAGGCTGTGTAGCGGTACATAGTACTACTGTTACTCCATAATTGAGCACCAGTTCTGCCAGTGCCCACAAACAAGGCTTCATATATTCGACTGGCATCATCTGCGCTTCATCTAATATGATTACACTGTTGACCATATTGTGCAGTTTCCGGCATCGTGCCCCTTTATTAGCATAAAGTGATTCAAAAAATTGCACAGCCGTAGTAACAACAACAGGCATATCCCAATTTTCTGCAGCCAAACGGTGCGCCTTTTCTTTCTGATCCCAATCATCGAAAGATTCATCAGGATATTCAAAATTGCTGTGATGTTCAAGAACAACACTGTCATTTTGCAGATCATCCTCCAGCGCCTCCCGGAACACCTCGGCATTCTGTTCGATGATGCTGGTATAAGGAATAACATAAATTAGCCTGTCTTTATTATACTTGACCGCATGCTTTAGCCCGAAAGCTAAAGATGAATACGTCTTTCCGCCACCGGTCGGAACGGTCAGCGTGAAAAGACCTGGTTCAGCCTCCGCCATTTTTAAACACCTTGTCAAGATGTTCTGTCGAGCACTGTTAATGGGTGATGGATTTTGACGAGTGCGTTCGTTTAGTTTTTCCAATTTCTTTCCCAATCTTTGAAACAAAGTCAATAAAGATACCTTCGCAGGCCTTGTCTGAAACTTCTCCGGATTCATGCACCGTTCAGTATCCAAATAATCGGCATCAACCAAACAAGAATAGAGCATCCGAATACAGAAAGAAAAGCTAAACGCCCTCATAGCCGCATTTTTGGTGTTGGGCATGTTCACTAAATCCTGACTGCATAGCGTGGGGATTTCAATTTCTTTTGCATAAGCTTGGTAGTTTGGTATGTCTTTCTTCTCCAGCCGTTCCGGTAAATTTTTCGGATCCCCTCTATTTCCGTCAGGCAACCCGCCATGGTGTCCCGCGATGGTAAAAGCCAAAGCCCGGCCAATTGTTTTCCCAAATCTTTGGTATACCTCTTGTGCACCCGCAGTAGCATGATCCACTTTTTGCGACGAGCCATCTAGCCTTTGTTGGAACTGATTAGAATACTTGCCAAGATCATGGGCCAGTCCAATAATTTTTCCTAGTTTTTCTGCACCAAATTTGGCTGCCCTTTCTTCAGACAGTCGCGCCACTTCATTCAGGTGGTCTTTCAATAATTGCCACTCTGCTTTAGGCAATATTTCCTTTGTCAGTAGATTCTCTTTGGTATGTCCATAGTAGATCAATCAGTTCATCACCTCCTTGTCAACATCCACTATCAAAAAGGTTCATATTTTCCGGCAAGACTGCATTGGTTACACCTCTAATCTCAATATTCTCCCAGCCCGCTCGTAGTATAATCTCGGCACAAGCGTTGGCGTCACTTGACGCATCATGATGATTGAGTTCAATATTCAAGTACGCTGCCACTGTCGAAAGATTATGATTTCTCAACTGTGGCCATGCTTTTCTGGCTGCACCCAATGAGTCGACCACGTTAAAGTCAGGTATTGGCAACCGATAGTATGCCAATGTAGCGGTTAAAACCGATATATCAAATTCAGCATTATGCGCTGCTACTATTTGATGCTCTATATAGGGTTTGACTTCTAACAACCAAATTTCATCAAAAGTCGGATGATCTCTAACCATGCTATAAGTAATCCCGTGAAGACCGGAAAAAGTGAATACCTTAGTCGGCGGTCTGATAAGCCAGGACTTCCGTTCAATAATTTGCTGGTTGTTCACAACCGCAATTCCAAGTTGGCAGGCACTATGTTTATTGTAATTTGCGGTTTCAAAATCAATAGCAATAAAACCTTCATTCACAGTTGTCATTCCTTCGTCGATACGATTAAGTAATTGATATACCCTTGTCATATAATCACACAATGATATTGTAATAGGCTATATTATAACTTACCATATTAATACAAAAAATCCTTCATATTCCAAGAAATCTATAAGAAATTTAGTACTGAATTAATACTAAAAGAATCTCTTGACTCTTCGATAGAGCCAAGAGATTCTTTTTTATATCCAAAAGTATGCAGACGTTGTTTAGCCCATAATCATTTCGTCAATGGCCTGGGCCGCTTTTTTCCCTGCGCCCATGGCGAGAATTACTGTAGCGGCGCCGGTTACGGCATCGCCGCCGGCATAGACGCGTTCGCGACTGGTAAGACCGGTTTCTTCGTCGGCGACAATGCACTGCCATTTGTTGGTTTCAAGACCTTCAGTTGTCGAGGCAATAAGCGGATTGGGCGACGTGCCGAGCGACATGATGACAGTGTCAACATCCATAACAAACTCGGAATGAGGAATCTCAACCGGTTTTCTCCGGCCTGAGGCGTCAGGTTCGCCGAGTTCCATTTTAATACATTTTAACCCTTTAACCCACCCTTGATCATCAACCAGGATTTCCGTCGGATTGGTTAAGACGTCAAAGATAATACCTTCTTCTTTGGCATGATGCACTTCTTCTGCACGGGCCGGCAATTCTGCTTCCGAGCGGCGGTAAACAATATGCGTTTCGGCGCCAAGACGGGCGGCTGTTCTGGCAGCATCCATGGCTACATTGCCACCGCCTACTACAGCTACTTTTTTACCAACTTTGATCGGGGTTGAGTATTCTTCCCTAAACGCTTTCATCAGATTGTTGCGGGTTAAAAACTCATTGGCTGAAAATACGCCATTGGCGTTTTCCCCGGGAATGCCCATGAACTTGGGCAGACCGGCGCCTGAGCCGATAAATACGGCGTCAAAACCTTCCTCGTTTAACAGTTCATCAATGGTTACCGTCTTGCCGACCACAACATTAGTCTCGATGTTAACGCCCATTTTCTTGAGATTTTCAATTTCGGTTTTGACAACTGTTTCTTTGGGCAGGCGAAACTCGGGTATACCATATACCAATACGCCGCCCGGCTCGTGCAGGGCTTCAAATATGGTAACGGAATAGCCTTTACGGGCCAAATCGCCGGCACAGGTAAGTCCGGCCGGCCCACTGCCGATGACGGCAACTTTTTTGCCGTTGGGTGGGGCTACTTCGGCGGTATCGATCTGATTTTCGCGCGCCCAATCAGCCACAAACCGCTCAAGTTTACCAATGGCGATGGCATCCCCTTTAATCCCCAGAATGCACTTGCCTTCACACTGGTTCTCCTGCGGACATACGCGGCCGCATACGGCAGGCAGCGCACTGGCCTTAGCGATAATTTTAGCCGCTTCGGCAATTTCGCCTTTTTTGACATGACTAATAAAAGCGGGAATATCGATAGCCACCGGACAATTGCCCATACACTTGGCATTTTTACAATTTAAGCACCGGGCGGCTTCGGCCATAGCCTCTTCGAGCGAATAGCCCAGACAAACTTCTTCGAAGTTAGTAACACGTTCTTTCGGACATTGTTCCCGTACCGGCACTCTGGCAGCTCTACCCATTATTGTCTACCTCCACAGCAGCCGCCGGTATGGCTGGCTTTTTCCAGTTCCAGCATATAGCGACCTTCTTCAGTCTTGTACATAGCCTGACGGCGCATGGCTTCGTCAAAATCGACCAGATGCCCGTCAAACTCCGGTCCGTCTACACACGCGAATTTCACTTGCCCGCCCACCGTGACGCGACAGGCGCCACACATACCGGTGCCGTCAACCATGATAGGATTTAAGCTGACAGTGGTCTTAAGACCATATTCTTTGGTCAACTTGGCCACAAACTTCATCATGATCATAGGACCAATGGCAATAACATGGTCATATTTTGCACCGCTGTCAATAAGGTCTTTTAATACTTCGGTTACAAGGCCTTTGCGGCTGTAGGATCCGTCATCGGTAGTAACATATACGTTGGCGCCCAACGCTTTTATCTCGTCTTCCAGAATTAAGAACTCTTTGGAGCGCGCGCCAATAATAACATCAACCTGAACCCCGCGCTTCTGCAGCCACTTTACCTGGGGATAAACCGGTGCAGTACCTACACCGCCGGCAACAAAGACAATCTTTTGCTGTTTTAAGGCTTCAATTTCTTCGTGGATAAATTCAGAAGCTTCTCCTAACGGTCCGGCGAAATCGGCGAAATAGTCGCCGATGTTCAACCAGGCCATCTCGGTTGTCGACCGTCCCAGTGTCTGAAATACAATTGTAACTGTTCCCTTAACGGCGTCATAATCACAAATGGTGAGCGGAATTCTTTCGCCCTGTTCGTCCATTTTGACAATGACAAACTGGCCGGGTTTGGCGGATTTTGCTACCCGGGGAGCTTTCACGTCCATCAGATAAATTTGCGGTGCCAACTGCCGTTTTTCGACGATCTTGTACATCTCAACCTTCCTTTCCTACTGCAAATAATGCAACATCGTAAACATTGTGAATTATATCATAAATACCCCGAAATTGGGAATAGGAAAAGCCGCAGCTACTACTGCGGCTACATTACACCCGCGTAATTTGGTATTTTATGTCACCTGATTTAACCAGAGCGAATCCCGGATTGAGCGCATTAACAAAGGCCGTAAGCCATTCCTGATAAAGTTTCTCCATCAGCTTACTATCAGCCCCCGCCCGCTTCCAGTTAGGTTCCTGCAGGCAAACGCCGCTTTCCCAGGCAATTTTATCAGGAGTATTTTCGACAATAGTGTCAGCTTGATCACAAGGCATCCCGTTCAAGAAGTAATCGTTCAGTGCTTTGTAGATGCCAGGAGCTGTTGTTGTATCATATTTCTCCTGAGCAGCGGCATGACGGGCGCAGTGAACGCCGTGCTCTCTGAATGCTTTTTGCGCGACATCAACAGCGGCATCGCCGCAGCTGTCAACGATAGCTTGAATAAATGCGGCTTCCCGCGATTCGGCAATATTAATCTGACGCTGCAACCAGCCATGAATATTGCTTTGGTCTATATGCTCGCTAAGATCAGTATCAGGCAGCGGCTCACCGTAGCTTTGCCAGGCCTGGGAGCGGGCCTCCTCAGCCGTTCCCCCGCATAAAATTTCGGCTCCTTCATAAATCATTTGCTCGCGTTCGATAACGCGGCGGATTTTGCTGTATAACCAATAATGAATCGGCGCTAAAAAGGCGCTCATGTTGTTCCCTCCTGTTAGTTATTCGCCGGAACTACTTTATTAAGCGCAGCTAGGAGTTCAGGGAGGTCAAGACCGTGAATTTCAGCCGCTTTGCTAACAGCTTCGCCGGTCGAGGACGGACAGCCCAGACATCCCATGCCAAAAGACCTGAATACCGGGATGGTCTGTGGATAAACCCGGATAATATCGCTAATCACGCTATCGGCTGTAATCGGATCGCCAAACACCAGTGTTCCTTCGGTTAAGCCGCCGGGTACCGGAACAATTTTTTCACCGGCTTCAGATTGCGGCACTTTGGGCTCAGTGACCGCGCTTACTTGCCCGTAAAATTCGGCCAGGACATCAGCTTTAAATTTCTCAAAGCCAATACGCTCAATAAACTGTCCGATGCGTTCAATATCAGCATGTTTCTGATAATAGAGCATGATGATATCAACAAGCCTCAAGGTATCGTCATAGTTAAGACCTTCTATTAATTTGTCAGCCAGCCGGGGATGCGAACCGGCACTGCCGCCCACATAAACATCCCAACCGTCGTCAGTGCCAATAACGCCGATGTCTTTAATAACAGCTTCCGAGCAAGAGTTCGGACAACCTGATACACCCAGTTTGATGCGGCTTGGCATTTCTTTCTTGATATAGCGTTTGTCCAGTTCCAAACCCAGTTTGATGCTGTCTTGTTTCCCCCGTTTGCAGAAGGCAATACCCGGGCAGATTTTGACGCTGCGCACACAGTTGGCGTAGCCAAGGGCAGGCTGCATCCCAAGTTCCTGCCAGATGTCCTCAATATCTTCAGCCTTAAGTCCGGTAATCATAATCCGCTGGGCAGACGTCAGCTTCATGGTCCCGCCGTATTTTTTGGTTACGTCCACATATTTTTGCATAACTTCCGGCTTAATAAAGCCGCCGGGCAGATGGGGGGTAATAGCATAAGTTCGTTTTCCGTCCCGGATTTTTTGCAGATTGGCGCCTTTGGGCAGCATAACTGCCACCTCCTTTATTTTTATCTGTAATTGATCTCGCAATAGTTTGTCATACTCACCTATATTTTTAACTAAAACAACCGCACTTATTAATGACCGCCCTGTTCGCCGTCACGCTTGACAGTGGCATACACCGTATCCATAAATTTGATCAGCGGACTGAGCTTGACAATGGTATGGGCGCCTTTCATCCATACTTGCTGGCGGAACACCTCGATAATTTCTTCGCGGGTAGCGCCATGATTCAAAGCCTTTAACAGTTCCAGCTTGGCGCGCACATCATCATCGCCATATACTGCCGTAGCCAAAGCGATAAGGTAGCGATATTTCAGGGGGATTACACCTTCACCCCAAATAATATGGTGGTATTCACTGATTATTTTTTGCATATCT
This sequence comes from Sporomusaceae bacterium ACPt, assembly GCA_041428575.1. GTDB lineage: Bacteria > Bacillota > Negativicutes > Sporomusales > Sporomusaceae > Sporomusa_D > Sporomusa_D carbonis. Next base: position 314,503 of record CP155570.1, on the reverse strand, counting down.
TCGCCTAAATCGCCGGCTCCCATACCGCAAGGCGGCACAAATCCAAATTGTTTTTTGAACTCGGCAATCATTTGCTGTTTATCAAAATGAGCAGCCATAGAATTTCCTCCAATCAGTTCTTTTCGTTAAGTTAATTGTAGTACAGATTACAGGACGATTCACTGGCAGGCGTCACAGAAAAGTGTGATATTGGTCACAGTTCCTGGTAATGTTTGAGTTTTTGGGGGTTTAGAATTATGATCTGCTGGTCGGCAAAATCAATAACTTTGTCCTTTTTCATTGAGCTCAATACCCGGCTGACAGTCTCGCGAGTTGTTCCGACCAGGTTTGCCAAATCCTGACGGGTCATATCGACATCAATCTGTACACCACCCGGAATTGGCCGCCCATACTGCTGAGATAACCGGATGAGTATTTGCGCCGTGCGGGCAAAAGTATCCGATAACGCCAGTGTCTTAATCTTCATCTGGGCGTGCAGCAGTTTTTTATTCATAACTCGGATAATGTGGAGCGCAATCCGGGCATTACCGGCTACCACTTTTTCAAGGTCAGCGTTTTTAATAATGCCAATAACCGAATCTTCAAGGACTACGGCGGTAGCAGGATACGGACCGCGGTTAAAGAGCAGCACTTCGGCAAAAACCTCGCCCGGTCCGAGGATATTAATAATATGTTCTCTGCCATCCTGCGCCATTTTAACAATTTTCACTTTGCCGCTTTTGACATAGTGGAAGCCTTCACCCGGTTCGCCTTCCATAAAAATAATCATATTCTTTTTATAACGGCGCTCAACAGTCACGTTGTTAATTGCTGCCAAATCATTGGGCGCCAGTTCTTCAAAAATAGGTATGTGTTTTAAATACTCAAATTCCAACATGCAAATTTCTCCCCTCACAATAGCATTGAAAAATATGCTTTATATGTAAAAGTCCAGCTCGTAAGCTGGACTTTACCGGTATCAGAGGCAAACCTGCCTACTCGCCGGGGCTGATGGCGCCTACCGGGCACACGGCGGCGCATGCGCCACAATCAATACAGAGCCCGGGGTCAATAGCGAATTGGGTGTCCCCCTCGGAAATGGCCCCCACCGGACAAACGGCAGCGCAAGCGCCGCACTTGATACACTCGGAATTAATTTTATGTGCCACTTTCTTCCCTCCTTTGTCCGCCGCCTTGAACAGACAGCCTCAAGCTGAATATACTCCAACCTGCCAGTCGTGTCTGTGATAAAAACCATGGTTACAATGCGGTTTATATGTAGTATCTACAGTTATCGCCGGTTTTAGGACTTATAACTATTAAGAAATCATCTATTTTTTACGATGTTATATCATTAAGTATTTTATTTCGAACTGCTATACAAGGAGCCGGGTTATGCGCAACTTTTACCGCATATTCATAGTAATATTCATAACAGCTGTTTTAGCCAGGCCAGCCAATGCCGATTCCATAATCAACGGCGATTACGTAACCTTTGCGGCCGGCCCTGACGATGATGTCAAAGTCACTTGTTATGTTGACAGCCGTTACGAACGCTTAACCGACTATGCCAACGGATATTCCCTGCTGGTTCCCCACAATGTAACGGTGAACGCCCATTTGTCACCGGTGGTGACTGTACTGGCTAATGATACCCTGCAAATTGAAATATTTTATGACAACTTTGCCGGCACACAAACAACTGTCGAAGACTACATAAGTTATGGCAACAATTTTATTAACAATACCCGTGATCATCATGTGCTGCTTAATGAAATATATAACCAGAACGGATTTAAAATCCATATTTTAAACTGGACAAGACGTAAACTGCAGCATGTTCCCAATGACAAAAACTACTATTCCAGTATTGAAATTATTAAAAATCAAAACGAAGTATATACAGTTTTTATCAAATCCAGCCAGCCGATTGAGAACGCTAAAGAAATTGCCGACAGCTTCAGACTGACTGACCGCCGCGGCCAACCCCGGTTTACCCTGCCTGTCAGCCAATCTCATACACGGTTAAATTCCGAAACCCAGTCCTTCTATAATACCTATTTCGGCGTCACCAGTCCGCTCCGCTGGGGTATTTTCGAGCCTTCCGCCCCGCAAACCTTTGAAAAGCTCGACGAGCTGGAACGCCAGCTTGATTATACTTTTCCTATTTTAGTACGGTATCAATCTTTGGACGAAACTCTTCCCGTCCATGCTCTGGAAACAGCCTGCGAGCGCGGCCGGATTGTTGAGTTGACACTGCAGACCAGCCACTACTTCACCGATAATGCCGGTGTCATCTACGATATATTAGACGGTAAGTATGATGATTATTTTAAGTTGTATGCTGAGCAGTTGAAAGCTTTTGGCCATCCGGTGCTGTTTCGCCTCAATAATGAAATGAACGGTGAATGGTGCTGGTATTCAGCCTATTACTACGGCAAGGATGCCGAACTGTACAAAGCCGCGTGGCGCCATATCCACAGTATTTTTGACGATAATGGAGTTGACAATGCACTGTGGGTGTGGAACCCTCATGATTTATCATTCCCTGACTTTAAGTGGAACCACTACCTAATGTACTATCCGGGCGACGAATATGTTGATATTATCGGCTTGACAGGCTACAATACCGGCACTTATTTCGCTGGTGAAAAATGGCGTGAGTTTGACAGCATCTACCCCGGGTTGTATGCCGAATATGACCGGCATTTCGCCAAGCCGTTTATGATCACCGAATTTGGCTCAAACTCGGTCGGTGGCGATAAACCTGCCTGGATAAATAAAATGTTTAGCCAAATTAATCAATTTAGCAAATTAAAGGTAGCCATCTGGTGGAACAGTATTGATTACGACAAAACAGGTAACCCTGGTCGTGTTTATATTTTCGATGAAACCGGTGATACAATGAGTGCTTTCCGACAGGGACTTAAATCTTTCCGTCGATAGTTAATTCTTTTATAATAATCAGGCCTGGCAATCAACCAGGCCGTATTTATTTTCTGCTTGAACCAAAAGGTTTATGGGTTAACCTCTGTTCGCTCTCCGGCATACAATATATCAATATTGGAGGAGGTGGATATAATGGCCTTGTTCCGTGCCCATAAAAAATCGACAAAAGCCAAAGTTTTAGTAGAGACTGACCCGGCATGCCTGTCAGAAGAGTGCCCGCATAATCCGGATTTATTACTGCTCAGGGATGCCGCAGCTGACGAACGTAACGCCATTGCCCTTTATCTTAACGCGGCAAGGGCAACGTGCATGCCCCGGTTATTTCTCGATGTTGCTGAAGACGAAATGGAACACTATGCGGAAATCATGCAGGAAATCTCCCGTTTAGATCCGGTGCAGGCTGAATATTTCCGGGAGGAAGACCTTGATATGTTACTGCTAAACCGTACGGCATACCGGCCTAAACTTAAACCGGTTGTGGCCAAAGAGGAAGAAGCAGTTGACGTCCAAGTTACTCTGCCAGACCGTGATGACATGCCGACTGTTGATATTTTGACAAAAGCGCTTAGCGATGAGCTTCTGGCTGCTAACAAGTACCAGCGCTATATGCTAACTGCCGAAGATAAGGCTGTCAAAAAGTTATTCTGTCACCTGATGAATGAAGAAAAAGAACATATCGCGGAGTTTACTGCCGCTCTGTTTGAGCTTACCCATGAAGCATTGCCAGTGGAAACCGGTTAAAAGGTTTATTTTACATTCAAGCTTTGGGCCCGGAAGGCCCATAACTACTCCCGAACTCAAGACTCACTTATGTTTACCGTTTTGCGGTCCAGGCTGTTCGCCCGCCTGTCTGGATTTGGGTTTTTGCTCAACTGCTGTTAGTAATACCTGGTTACCCTGGCAGGAAACCTTAACTTGGTAATCGACAATCCCCTCTTTATACAAATTTAGTTTAAGTTCTAACAGCGCTTTACCTACTGCTTCTTTAAGCTCAGGTGTAAAATATGCACTGTTGATGTCCTCTGCCGGATCTTTTTTCATCACCTTGACCGACGACCGTACAGGTTCATCAGCAATATCAGTCTCGAATGTGGGCTGTTCCTGCCAGCCTCTAAGCATTTCTGCATCACTGAGGTTCTTTTTGATTTTGGCCACAATAATTACCTCCTAGCAAACGTAACATTAAAATCAGCCACAACGGCCGCTAAGATGTCGATCATCTCCTGACGGTAGTTTTCCCGCAGCGTGCGGGCAATTTCTACTTGAAAAGCGTTATAATTTTTCCCGTATCCCGGATAACTTCGTCCCTCGCCCCAGCGGTGGGAGGCAAGGGACTGATTCCCTACCCAATGCTTATCAAAGATAACTTTAGTCCCCGGTAAAACCTCCCGGACTTTGGCCTTCAGCAGTTCACCAAACCACTTTTTGACTCTGACTGAACAAGTCTTGCCGTAAATTGTTCCCACCTCAATACTGAACGGCCCGTGTGGCTGGTCTTTCATTCCATGAATACCGACATGCAGGTAGGGTCTGGTGAGACTTCGTCCGTCTGGCGCTAACAGTCCCATATTATGTAAAAACTGGCTAATAACAGCCCGGTATTCCCACACTGCTTCGTCATTCCCCTGGCCAGGCGGACGGTTAAGGTCAGCAATAGTACGGGAAACTGTGCCAATAATGCCGGCACAACCTGTTTTGGCCATAATTCCAGCCGCAATCTCATCAGTAAACCGGTCAGCTTGTGGCGAGGCGGCATGTACAGCGTCAACATGGCAGTAACTGCTGCCAAAATAGTATTTAATATAATTGCCGGTCTTCACAATTCCACCCCCTGCGCGTTTTTTCTTCGGCAAAGATTATCTTTTGTTTGACGTCAGTTGGCTATTCTACTAACCAGAAAATATATCCTCATGCTTGGCAACAACGCCGGCCAGGAAGATCTAAGGCTTTTTCTATTTCTTTACCGATCTAGGTAAATCCTGCTATATAAAAAAACAACCGGAAATTCAGATTTAACTGAAATTCCGGATATCCTTTACACAGTCCCAGACAGCCGTATAAGATTATAATCTACGTCGATATCAAGGCTTCCTAGCTCGTTGAATTCTCCAGGATGAACATTCTCTTTTACCGGTTTTGCCTCAATAAGACCTTTTAGTTTTTCAGACATAGCCACCAGCCCCCCCTCTTTGATATTTACAGCTTTACACACATTTTTGCGTATTAATTATTGTGTATACATCATACATCCACATATGTTCTTTGTCAAGGCATGCTTGTTATAATTTATAAATTATTTTCTTATCCTTTTCGACAATACTATTACACAGTATTAGTCTGTCTGAAACCAACGCCAAAAATGCAGGAACGTCCCGTATTTACGCGGGACGTTCCTGCATTTTTGGTACTTTGATATTTCAATTTCTTACCAAACCTTTTTCTAAATTTTTTCGGTGAAACTCCCCAGTCTGATGGCGGGAAATCTTTCGTTAATTTTATTTAGGAATCTTCTTACGCCTTGGGGTTTGCCGCCTGGCGGCATTACTGCCAAAAAGGTATCCGGATCAAAGTTAAGATTGCGCAGTTGAATCATGTCCACTCCAGTGGCAGCCAGGAACTCAAACCACGCCGCCTGTTCTTCCGGTCGGTCATTAAGGCCGGGAAACAACAGCATATTAAGTGCTACGTATACGCCGCGCTTTTTAGCGTAGGCAATCGAACGGCCAACGTCGTCAAGACTGTATCCGGCCCGGTAATAAGCCTGGTAGGTGGCAGGCAGAGCACTGATTATGCTCACCCGCATACTGTTTAAACCGGCGTCAACAATTGTTTTGATACCAGGGGTAAAGCCGGCATTAGTATTGATATTTATCTGCCCCCGGGCCGTCTTATTTCTAATAAGCCTGATGCCTGCGGCAATGGCTTCGGCGGCCAGCGATGGCTCGCCTTCACAGCCTTGACCAAAACTTAGGATGGGCTCAGGCGCTTGGGCAAGATGATATACACCAATAGCGGCAATTTCTTCAGGTGTAGGTGAAAAAGTTATGCGGCTCTGAGGAGCCGGACAGCACTCTGCCGGTTGGAGTGAAATACATCCCAGACAGTTGGCGTTACAAGCCGGTGAAACAGGAATACCTGCTTCCCACCGCCGGTAAAACAAGTTTTGGGCTGTGCAGCAGTGCCAAATAATCGAACAGTTAGCCAGATGGTCAACAAGGCGGTTATTGGGTAACTCCCGCTTTACCCGTGCTACCCGCTTCTTCAAATCAGGTGTGTTGTAGCGGTACGGGTGCCACTTGGTGTTCTCAGCCGTTTTTACAGCCGCAACGTATATTTCATCATTGAACAGAGCAGCAGCCGCATACCCGTAAAGCGGGAGCTGCGGCGCGTGCCGGCGGCACTCGTAAGCAGGCAATAGGGTGCGTGTATAGCCTACAGGCAGCATGGCCGCCACTGCCAGGCGGTTTTTGAGTTTCCTGGCAATGCCCCCCGCCATATATACCGCGTCCCGTTCAGGCAAAAACATGAGTTCGGCGCCTTCAGGCAGCGGAATCATATCTGCATGTTTTAGACCGGTATATTGGGCCCCCAAGCGGCCGGCCGCCTGATAACCGGGAGCGTCAAATATCGCGCCGTTTTTATCGGCATAAAGAACAGTAAACATAGTTTATTTACCTGCATTAAATTTGTTCATAGCCTTGGTAAAACCTTCTTTCAGAATACATTCCACAGCATCGGCCGCCTGGCCTATGGCCTGACTGACCAGTGGCGCTTCCTCAGCAGCAAACCGGCTCAGCACATAGTTAGCTGTTTCCCAGCCTTGCGGCGGCCGGCCAATGCCAATGCGAATGCGGGCAAAGTCATCCTTGCCCAGTTCATACAGCATTGACTCAATGCCGCGATGACCGCCTGAGCCGCCCTTAAGCCTGAGCCGCAACCGGCCTGTAGGCAAATCTAAATCATCATAAATAACAATGATATCTTCCGGGCTGACTTTATAAAATGCAGCCAGCGGCGCTACCGCCCGGCCACTCAAATTCATATAGGTCTGAGGTTTGACGAGCAGCACTGTCTCAACCCCCCGGTATTCACCCACCAGCGCGTTGTAGCGGTCGCGCCACGATACAATTCCCCACCGGTCAGCCAGTTTATCCACCGTCATAAAACCAATGTTATGGCGGGTAGCGCTGTATTCCTGCCCGGGATTGCCCAGGCCAACGACAATTTTCATTTACTCCTCCGTTACATTGAGAATTTCATCAACAGTGACAAATTTATAGCCCTGCGCCAAGAGCTTATCAATAATTTGCCGGGCAGCTTCCGCTGTCTGGGCGCGCGATGCAGCGCCTGCCACCCCATCACCATCATGCAATAGTATGATTGAACCGTTTTTAACTTTACCCAGCGTTCTTCCCACGATAATGTCAACACCGGGATTTACCCAATCACGGCTGGACACCGACCATTCGACTACTTTCATGTTATATTCGGCCATGGCATCCATAACGACGGCATCGCGAAAACCGTGCGGCGGCCGCACAACATGCGGCGCATAGCCGATGATGCCGGCAATAACCCGGTTGGTCGTATCGATTTCGCTTATGATGGCCTGGCGGTCGGCTTTTAAAAGGTCTATATGGTTATAGGTATGGTTGCCCAGTTGGTGCCCTTCAGCGGCAATACGCCGGACCAAATCGGGATACTTGGCAGCGTTTTGCCCGATAACAAAGAAAGTGGCCGGTATCTGCCGTTCTTTTAAGATGTCAAGAATTTGATTGGTATAAGGCGGATGTGGTCCGTCATCAAAGGTAAGCGCAACAAGTTTTTGATTTGTGCGGACCTGAGAAAACACAGGACCGTAGAAGTGGTTTTCCGGCAACACAGCGTTTAATGTCAGAATAAAGCCGACAGCAATGCCAAGTACTGCCACCCCCAGACCCAGGCGTACCGGACGTTTTAGCAAACGTAAATAGTCGAACACAAGACTAATAATTACCACCACAGTGAGGAGTCCCAACATGCTGATAAGCCGGACCTTGGTGTCAAACATTTTCTTTTAACCCCGTTTCAGAAAAGTCTTTAAACATAATAAGCCACGGTCCCTGAGAATCGTAGGTAGTGCCGCCCGGATAATATCCAAATTTTTCATAAACCCGGATAGCAGGACGGTTGTCTGGCCTCACTTCCAGCCGTACCCGCACTACAGCATTCTCCCGGAAATACTTATCAGCTTCCGCCATAAGGGCGCTGGCCACACCCCGCCCCCGGGCATCAGGCGCAACAGCGATGGATAATATGCGGGCATTGGCCGTTTTGCCGGGAATAACAGCTGAACGGAGAAAGGCCAGTTTGTTTAACAAGATTATTTTGACCGGATAAAAGCCAAAACCGTACTGTCCGGTTGCCCAGCGCCACGCCCATTTAAAAATATGCCCGCCGGTAACGGCCTTACGCCACAGCCGGCTAAGTCCGACCGGCGCAAAACAATAGCCCATCAACTGCCCTGTGCCGTCTTTGGCAACCAACGCAGCCGGCGGCTCGGCCTCGTATACCAGGCCGAATACATCCTGCATAGCCTGAGGCTTGGGAAGCTTTCCACCACAATGGTGCAGCACGCTGCTCAAAAAACTTTCGGTAAACAGACGGGCGATACCGGCAATATCCGCGCGTTCCGCCCGGGTAATAAAATAATTGTCCATAGAGAAGTTTATTTGCAAATAGGGCGCGATATCCGCGCCCTATTTGCAATTACCTCCGTATAACCTTAAATTCAAGCACAATCGAACTGAAGGAACAAGTATAAACCTTAATTTAGTCGTCGAACAGTTTACTCACTGACAGTTCGCCGAAGATTCGAATGATCGCCTCACCTAACAGCGGGGCAACTGACAATACTTTTATTTTGGGGGTGCGTTTTACTTCCGGCACCGGAATTGTATTAGTAACAATAAGTTCAGTGATATTAGACTTTTCAATACGCTCTACCGCAGGATCACTCAGTACGGCATGAGTGCAGCAGGCATACACCGCTTTAGCACCCATTCTCGCCAGCGCATTAGCCCCTTCGGTCAGAGAGCCGGCCGTGTCGACAATGTCATCAACAATAACGGCTGTTTTGCCCTCGACGCTGCCGATAAGGTTCATAACCTCAGCTACGCCAGGAGCAGGACGGCGTTTCTCAATAATGGCAATAGGAGCATGCAGGCGGTCGGCAAACTGCCGGGCCCTGCTGACGCCGCCCAAGTCAGGCGACACCACAACCATGTCTTCAAGATTTAAGGATGTCACATATTCAGCCAGTGTTGGCACACCCGGCAAATTGTCAACCGGGATATCAAAAAAGCCTTGGATCTGTCCGGCATGAAGATCCATAGTAACAACCCGGGTAGCACCGGCCACTGTCAGGAGATTGGCCATCAGCTTAGCCGAAATGGGCTCGCGGCCGCGAGTTTTTCTATCCTGACGGGCATACGCGTAGTAGGGAACGACAGCGGTAATATTTCTGGCCGAAGCCCGCTTTACCGCATCAATCATTATCAACAGTTCCATTATATTGTCATTAACCGGGAAGCTGGTTGGCTGAACAATAAATACATCGGTGCCGCGCACGCTTTCATCAATCATAACTTGAATCTCACCGTTGTTGAACCGGCCAACAAAGGCATCGCCCACCGCCAGTCCGAGATAGACGGCAATTTCCTGAGCCAGCTCCGGATTGGCGTTGCCGCTAAAAATTCTTAAGCGTTTCGTGTCTTCCATTTTTCTTACCTCCGCTGTTTTTCCGCCCAGCCCTCAATATTGTTTTGACGGGCGCGTGCTACCCCCAGGGACCCGGGCGGTACGTTTTTGGTAATTGTTGAGCCTGCCGCCACATATGAGCCGCGGCCAACAGTGACCGGTGCCACCAAATTAGTATTACAGCCGATAAAGGCTTCATCTTCTATAATCGTACGGTGTTTATGTTTACCATCATAGTTGACAGTAATCGTACCTGAACCAATATTAACACCAGCCCCCATATCTGTATCGCCGATATAGCTAAGATGCGGAATTTTGCTATTTTCACCAACTACCGTGTTTTTTACTTCAACAAAATTGCCGATCTTAACCCCGTCTTTCAGCTCAGTCTTAGGGCGTAGGTGAACATAAGGTCCAACAGTCACATGATCGCCGATAATAGCGTCATGAACATATGTAAAATGAATTGTGGCATGATCGCCGATGATGGTATTTTCAATACGAGTATTAGGCCCGATGGTAGAATTGGCGCCAATTTTGCTGGTGCCTTCAATCCAGGTAAACGGATAAATAACGGTGTCCGGCCCGATCTCGACCGTGTCATCAATAAAAGTGCTGCTTGGGTCCATAATAGTGACACCGTTCTCCATCAATGCTTCAAGTTTACGACGCCTGATGATGCCTTCGGCTTCTGCCAGTTGCAGCCGGGAATTGATCCCCAGTGTTTCCCGGTAATCAGCAGCATTCACCGCCCATACCGTTTGGCCTTTGCTATTTAAAATAGCAATAACATCGGTCAGATAGTATTCGCCTTGGGCATTGTTACAAGTCAAACAATCAAGAGCAGCCAACAGTTGTTTGACTTTAAAACAGTAGATGCCGGTATTAACCTCATTCACCAGTAATTCAGACGGGCCAGCGTCTTTATGTTCGACGATTTTGACAACCTTGCCGGCTGTATCGCGAATTACCCGGCCGTAGCCTTTCGGGTCAGGCATAATTGCCGTGAGCACAGTAGCCGCTGCTTGAGCGCTTACATGCTCAGTATACAACGTGCGCAAGAGTTCTCCTGTCAGGAGCGGCGTATCGCCACAAAGCACCATGACTGTTCCCCCGGAATCAGCCAATTCGGCGCGGGCCTGCATAACAGCATGACCGGTACCTAACTGCTCGGCCTGGACAACAAATTCCGCCTGTCCAGCCAGCGTATCTGCGACCGCCTGGGCACCAAAACCTATCACGACAATATTCTTTGCTGCTCCTGCAAACTTGGCCGCATCCAGCACATGCTGAACCATCGGTTTACCACCTACCCGGTGAAGCACCTTCGGCAGGGCCGACTTCATCCGCGTTCCTTTACCGGCCGCAAGGATGACAGCCACTAAATTTGACATCTATATACCTCCTACTTCGACTGATTATCGACCTCTTGTCGCATAGTTTCGCATACCGGTTTTCTAATCAGTCTGTGGCCAGAGTCCAACAATAGAAACTCAATAACTATTATCCCTTCGACATAAACTTTTAAATTCCTTTAAAATGTATCAGGTTATCGGATAAAATAACCTTTTGTATATTTTATGCAGACAATTCAAATAATTTCCACCTTATATCCTTCATGGCGAAGCGAAGCCAGTATGTGGTCAGTGTGGAGAACATCCCTGGTTTCCAAACCAATTTCAACTACGGCCTGGCCTAGCGGCACATGCTTCTCTACCCGGTCGTGTGAAACATAGAGTACGTTGGCCTGCAAATGAGCAATGATGGCTAAGAGACGCTGCAGGCTGCCTGGCCTGTCTACCACAACAGTTGACAACCGCACCCGGCGTCCGGCCTTAACCAAACCACGTTCGATAATGCGGGAAATAAAATTAACGTCGACATTGCCGCCGGAAATAACGCTGACAATTTTACCTTTGGCCGGAATTTTGTCATGTAAAATAGCTGTAAGACTAATTGCCCCTGCTCCTTCCACCATTAGTTTGGCCCGTTCTAACAGCATCAGAATTGTGCCGGCAATGGCCTCGTCATCAACCACCACAATATCATCGACATATTTATCAATAAGGGTAAAAGTTATATCGCCAGGGACTTTAACGGCAATACCATCGGCAAAAGTCTCGGCGTCTTTAGTTGTCTTCAAAATGTGTGCCCGCTTGGACATATACATTGCCGGAGCACCTTGGGCCTGCACCCCGTAAATCTTAACATGAGGCGCTAGTTCTTTTACTGCCACAGCAATGCCGGCAATCAAGCCCCCGCCGCCAATAGGCGTGACAATGGCGGCAACATCTTCCAAGTCTTGCAGTATCTCAAGACCAATTGTACCCTGTCCGGCAATAACAGCCGGGTCGTTGAAGGCATGGATAAACGTCTGGCCGGTCTCAGCCTGAATTTCTACCGCTTTATTATAGGCTTCGTCGTAGACCGCCCCTGCCAGCACCACCTCAGCCCCATAACCCCGGGTAGCCGTAATTTTCGCCAATGGCGCAATCTCCGGCATTACAATCGTCGATTTAATTCCTGCCCGACTCGCACCATAGGCCACCCCTTGGGCATGGTTACCGGCCGACGCGGCAATAACCCCGTTTGCCTTTTCTTCCGGGGTTAGAGTGTGTATTTTATTGTAAGCGCCCCGGATTTTAAATGATCCGGTCTTTTGCATATTTTCCAGCTTTAAATAAACTTCATTACCTGTCAAAGAGCTGAAGGTACTGCTTCTATCCAAAGTAGTATGGTGGACAATGCCGGCTAAGGCCTCCCGGGCTGTTTCAATGTCGGACAGCGTGACGCTGTTTTTAGTGTCAGACACTTTGCCGCCTCCTCCTTTTAGCCGGTTGTTAATACCGGCCGTATGTCTGTTACCTTAGTATGTTCATCTACGTCATGTAAAATAAGCAGCGCCAAATAGTCATCCACCAATTTATGCTCGGGCTGGGCTGTTGCCACTAATACACCGATGCCGCATACCTCGGCCCCCACTTCCTGAGCCAGATCAACCATGCCGCGTGCTGTGCCGCCTGCTTTCATAAAATCGTCAATAATCAGGACTCTGGCCCCGGCAGGAAGCGCCCGCTTCGGCAGCGACATAGTCTGAATGCGTTTTGACGATCCGGTTACGTAGTTAATACCAACAGCCGAACCTTCTGTTACTTTACTGCCTCGCCGCACGGTAATAAGCGGCAGATCAAAAGCGCGGGCGGTCATGAACGCCAATGGAATACCTTTAGTTTCAACCGTTACTATATAATCAGGCGACAAATGGGCCAATCTCTCCATAAACACTTCGCCAACCTTGACCATCAAATGCGGGGTAAACAACAAATCTGACATGTATAAAAAACCACCGGGAATGATCCGGTCAGGTTCAGCCAGACGCCGGGCCAAATCACTCAGCAGTTTGTCGGCCTCCCGCCCCGACAGACCGGGAATAAAGCGAACGCCACCTGCCGCACCGGCAACGGTCTCAATAGTCCCTAATCCGAAGTGGACCATAGTTTCTCTTATGGTGTTTAAATCTTCACAGATGGTTGATTTAGCAGCGTTAAATAGCTCACTGAAATATGTGAGCGAAAACAAATGGCGAGGTCGATCTGCAAGCAGCTTGGTCAAAGCGGCTACCCGTTCCATTTTCCGTACTTTATCCATGCCTACTTCCTCCATAGTCAGGGAAATACCGAATATTTTCTCCTAATTATATTTTTTTATTCACATTCTCTACAGATGCCGCAATTCCTGCCACTTTAGAAATAAAAATAAATAATACGCGGCTTACCGCCGCGTATACGCGTACATTAATAGCCTTGTGTAAAACAGTTTCGCACTAACTCCAGATCGCTCGGTTTATCTACATCAATGCCAAGTTCAGCGTACTGCGAGCGGATAACAGCACCTTTAAGTCCCAGTATATCTCCAACCCGCTTTTCCACTTGTTTTAGCTTAAGTGTCCCCAAAACAAACTGAACTACAAAAGTCCACCCTAGTAAACAGCATAGTTTAAAAGGATTCTTACGGTTGTCAAAAATACGTTCGGCCACTTGCATACACTGAGGTACGATTTTAGGATTAACCAAAAAAATGTTGCCACCGGTAAAAGTTCCTTCTTTAAGACGCACATAAGTGCGTTTGTTGCCCGGAAACCGGCGTTCATGATCTGAGCGAGTAACTATGGGATAATACAAGTCCGCCTCTACTCCCGCACACTGGGCCAAAAAATCATTAATAGCCGCCGCTGTTAATAGCGGAATATCGGCAGTCACTACTAAGGTCAAATTTTCATGTCCTAATGCCCTCATCCCCAAGCTAATCGTTTCCATGATTGTCTGTCCGCCGTCTACGATGATCACATTTTGGGGAAAAGCGCATTTGGCCAATTCTCGGGCCGGACCAGCCACGAAAATCCGGGCGACATGCGGAGTGGCGGCAAGAGCCTCAGCCACAAACTCAACCATTGGCTTACCGGCAATTTCAATCATGGCTTCATAGGGCTGGGATGTATAGTGGTTCAGGTTCCTGCTGTTTTCACCACCAGCCAGGATTATGGCATCATACATTATGTACACTCCTTTGAAGTCTATATCTGACGACGTTCGTTCAAGTCTTGCAGCAGCGTTTGTTCAGAATTTTCCATATGTTCCCGGGCTATCTGCTGAGCCAATTCGGTATCGCGGCTGGCTATAGCCTCAACAAGCCGCCGGTGTTCCTCGATACTTTTTTCCATCCGGCCCGGATATTGGATCGAGATTGACCGGAAACGGGTAAACTGTTCGCGGAGATTATTAATGATGCCTACCAACCGGTCATTGCGACTGGCCCGATATAAAACGTCATGGAATTG